>NZ_SCMM01000030.1:0-60650 GCF_005503345.1 Ramlibacter sp. 2FC | reverse complement strand
GAGGACGCCGGCAGCCGCCCCCCGCACCGCGCCGCCATCGCGGTGATGCCCTTCGCCGACCTGTCCCCCGTCGACGATGCCCGCGGCGGAACGGCCGACGCGCTGGCCCACGACGTGATCACCCGGCTGGCCCAGCTGCGCAGCCTGTTCGTGATCGCCCAGGGCAGCGTGTTCGCGCTGAGCGAGCGCCGCATCGCGCCGCAGGAGGCCGCCAGGCTGCTGAACGTCGACTACCTGGTGAGCGGCACCCTGCAGCGCCAGGGCCGGCGATTGATCGTCACGGCGGAACTGTCCGAGACCGACGGCGCCCGGATCGTCTGGACCGAGGTCTTCGACCAGCGCCTGGACGACGCGCTGCTGGTGCTCGACGAGATCGGCAACAAGATCGTGGCCTCCGTCGCGAACCAGGTCGAGCTGGCCGAGCGCAACCGCGCCCTGCTGAGGCCGCCGAACTCGCTGGACGCCTGGCAGGCCCACCACCGCGGCCTGTGGCACATGTACCGCTTCAACCGCGAAGACAACGAGCTGGCGCGGCATTTTTTCCAGATGGCGGTGCGCCTGGACCCAACCTTCGCGCCGGCCTATGCCGGGCTGTCTTTCACGCATTTCCAGAACGCCTTCCAGGGCTGGTCGGCACGCGAGCCGGAGGTCGAGCGCGCCTACGAGAGCGCCAGCCAGAGCCTGATCGTCGACGACCGCAACCCCGCCGCGCACTGGGCCATGGGCCGCGCGCTGTGGCTGCGCGGGCTGCACGACCCGTCGGTGCTGGAGCTGCAGCAGGCCGTCGCGCTGAGCCCGAGCTTCGCCCTGGGGCATTACACGCTGGCCTTCGTGCACTCGCAGGCCGGCGATCCCCATGCCGCGATCTCGAGCTCCGACCACTCACGGCTGCTGAGCCCCTACGATCCCCTGCTGTTCGGCATGCTGGGCACCCGCGCCCTGGCGCTGGTGCGCCTGGGCCGCTTCGAAGAGGCCGCGGCCTGGGCCGTCAAGGCTGCGGCCCGCCCCAATGCCCATCCCCATATCCTCGGCATTGCGGCCTACAGCCTGGCGCTGGCGGGCTCGCTCGAGGAAGCGCGAGCCCAGGCGGCCGAGCTTCGCAAGCGGCTTCCGCAGTACAGCATCGCCAACTTCCTCGCCGCCTTCCATCTGGATGCGCATGGCGCGCAGCTGTTCGGCGAAGGCGCCAGGCGCATCGGCATGGGCTGAACGCCTCCCTCCGAGGCCGGATGGCGCCTCAGTCGAGCAGGCGAACCTTGACGCTGCGGCCCTTGATGCGGCCGGCCGACAGGCGCGCCACCACCTCGCGGGCGATCTCGCGCTGCACCGCCACGTAGGTCGAGAACTCGTTGACGTTGATCTTGCCGACCTGCTCGCGGCTGAAGCCAGCCTCGCCGGTCAGCGCGCCCAGCACGTCGCCGGCGCGGATCTTCTCCTTGCGCCCGCCCACGATCTGCAGCGTGGCCATCGGCGGGCGCAGCGGCCCGCCGGCGGCCGGCGTCAGGCTGGCCAGCGGCTGCCACTCGGACTCGCGGCCCTGCAGCTGCTCGATCTTGCCGACATGGCCCATCTCGTCCAGGCTGGCCAGGGTCAGCGCCAGGCCCTCGGCGTCGCCGCGGCCGGTGCGGCCGATGCGGTGGATGTGCACCTCGGGGTCGGGCGTCACGTCGACGTTGATCACGGCCTCGAGCTGGGCCACGTCCAGGCCGCGCGCGGCGACGTCGGTGGCCACCAGCACCGAGCAGCTGCGGTTGGCGAACTGCACCAGCACCTGGTCGCGCTCGCGCTGCTCCAGCTCGCCGTACAGCGCCAGCGCGCTGAAGCCCTGCGCCTGCAGCACCGCCACCAGGTCGCGGCACTGCTGCTTGGTGTTGCAGAAGGCCAGCGTGGAAGCGGGCCGGAAATGGTCGAGCAGCAGCGACACCGCGTGCAGGCGCTCGCCCTCCCGGACCTCGTAGAAGCACTGGCGGATCTTGCCTGCGTCGTGCTGGGCCTGCAGCTTCACCGTCTGCGGCTCGCGCAGGAACTGCGCCGCGAGCTTGCCTATGCCCTCGGGGTAGGTGGCCGAGAACAACAGGCTCTGGCGCGCCGCTGGGCACTGGCGCGCGACCTTGGCGATGTCGTCGAAGAAGCCCATGTCCAGCATGCGGTCGGCCTCGTCGAGCACCAGGGTGCGCACCGCGTCCAGGCTCAGCGAGCCGCGCTCCAGGTGGTCGAGGATGCGCCCCGGCGTGCCCACCGCCACATGGGCACCATGCGCCAGGCTTTGCACCTGGCCGCGCAGGGCCACGCCGCCGCACAGCGTCACCACCTTGATGTTGCCCCGGGCGCGCGCCAGACGGCGGATCTCCTGCGTGACCTGGTCGGCCAGCTCGCGCGTGGGGCACAGCACCAGGGCCTGCACCGCGAGCGAGGCCGCGTCGAGTTTTTCCACCAGGGGCAGGCCGAAGGCCACGGTCTTGCCGCTGCCGGTGCTGGCCTGGGCGATCAGGTCGCGCCCGGCCAGGGTCAGCGGCAGGCTGGCGGCCTGGATCGGCGTCATGGCGCTGTAGCCGAGCTGGCCCAGGTTGTCGAGCATGGCTGGGGAAAGGGGCAGGCGGTCGAAGCGCAGGGCGGCGTCGCGCTGCGCGGAGGGGTCGGATACGGTCATGCGGGGATTATCGGTGGCCGCTGTGCGCCGCGAGGCAAGCGCCTCAGGGCGCCACGCGCAGCGGAATCGTCACCGGGCCGTCGTTGACCAGCTGCACCTGCATGTCGGCCGCGAATTGGCCGGTCTCGACCCGCGGATGCGCGGCGCGCGCCCGTTCGACGAAGAACTCGTACAGCCGGCGCCCTTCCTCGGGCGCGGCGGCGGCGCCGAAGCTGGGCCGGTTGCCGCCCGAGAGGTCGGCCGCCAGCGTGAACTGGCTCACCACCAGCAGGCCGCCGCCCGTGTCCTGCAGCGAGCGGTTCATCTTTCCGGCGTCGTCGGCAAAGATGCGCAGCTTGAGGATCTTGGCCAGCAGGCGCTCGGCCTGGGCCTCGCCGTCGCCGCGCTCGGCGCACAGCAGCACCAGCAGGCCGGGGCCGATCTCGCCGACCACGGCGCCGGCCACCCGCACGCGCGCCTCGCTGACGCGCTGAATCACGGAAATCAAATCAGGTCCTTGGGGTCGTCGAAATGCGCTTCCATGTCGCTGGGCAGCAGCTGTATGCTGGCGCGCAGGCCGGGCACGGCGCTCATCAGGGCCTGCTCGACGCTGGCGCGCAGCGCCGCCGCGCGCCCCAGCGTCCAGCCGGCCGGCATGTGCATGTGCAGGTCGACGAAGCGGCGCTGGCCGGCCTTGCGCGTGGCCACATGGTCGAAGCGGACGATGGCGGTGCTGCCCCGGTGGTATTCGAATCCGGCCAGGGTCTTGGCGATGTCGGCCAGCACCTCGGGCTCGACGGCTTCGTCCATCAGGCCCTGCGATGAGCGCCAGATCAGGCGCCAGCCCTCGCGCAGGATGTTGAGCGCCACGCCGAAGGCCACCAGCGGGTCTAGCCACAGCCAGTCCGTGAGCGCCACCAGGGCGATGCCGACCACCACGCCGACCGAGGTCCAGACGTCGGTCACCAGGTGCCGGGCGTCGGCCTCCAGCGCGATCGAGCGGTGCTGCTTGGCCGCGCGGAACATCACCCAGGCCAGCAGGCCGTTGAGGGCCGAGCTGCCGGCCGAAAGCGCCAGGCCCCAGCCCAGCTGCTCCAGCGGCTGCGGCGAGAACAGGCGCTGGCCTGCCGTCCAGGCAATGCCGGCGGCGGCGGCGATGATCAGCACGCCCTCGAAGCCGGAGGAGAAATACTCGGCCTTGTGGTGGCCATAGGGATGGTCGGCGTCGGCCGGGCGCGCGGCCACGGTCACCATCATCAGGCCGAACACCGCGCTGGCCAGGTTGACGAAGGACTCCATGGCGTCGGACAGCAGGCCGACCGAGCCGGTCAGGGCCCAGGCCAGGGTCTTGAGCGCGATCGTGATGGCGGCGACGAGCACCGAGGCCCAGAGCATGCGCTGCGGCGTCAGCGCGCGGGTAAGACCAGTCTTCATGCGTCGATTGTCGTGCAGCGCCATGTCAGAATTCGCCCGATGCGGCAGGCATGGCAGCGAACAGGATGGTGGGTGCTCGCCTGGTGCGTGATCACCGCGGCGGGCGCCCTGGTGTTTGCGCGCCAGGAGCTGCTGCGCCTGCGCGAGGGCTTCGAGACCGATGCCCGCATCGCCCACCGGCTGCTGAGCCAGCGCGTGGTCCAGCACGAGGCCGTGCTCGCCACCCTGGCCCTGCTGCAGCCGGCCGGCACGGCCGAAGGCGGCACGCCGCCCGAGCAGCGCCTGCCCTCGCTCTACCCCCAGATCCTGGCCGTGCAGCGCCGCGACCGCGGCGCCGACTGGCCCGACGCGCGCCTGCGGGCGGCCGAGGCGCCCTCGCAGGCGCAGCGCGGCGCGGCCCTGGCCGCGGTGGACTTCGAGCTCGGCCGCTACCAGCTGCTGCTGGCCGCCGAGCCCGCCAGCTTCGCCCTGAGCATAGACCTGCGGACCATGGTGCCCTGGTCCGAATGGCCCATGGCCGCCGACACCAGCCCGGTGCGGCTGACGCTGGAGCACCAAGGCCAGCGCTTCGTGCTCCAGCCAGGGCGCCCGGCGCCGGCGGCCGGCTGGCACTTCGAAGCCCGCAAGGCGCTGGCGGCGCAAAGCCAGCCCTTCGAACTGGTTGCCACGCGCCAGGTCGGCTGGGCCGAGCTGCCCTGGGGCCGCATGGCCGGCTGGGCGCTGGCGGTGCTGGCCGCGTTGGCGGCGCTGCGCCAGTGGCAGCGCCAGCGCGTGGCCAGGCGCCGTGCCGAGGAGCTGCTGCGCCTGGGCCAGGTGGCGCGCCTGAACACCCTGGGCGAGCTCGCCGCCGGCATGGCGCACGAGCTGAACCAGCCGCTGACCGCGGTGCTGGCCAACACCCAGGCCGCGCGCCGCCTGCTGGCCGAGGATCCGCCAGAGCTGGACACGGCGCGCCAGGCCATGGGCCAGGCCGAGGCCCAGGCCAAGCGCGCCTCGGACGTGGTGGGCCGGCTGCGCCGCGTGGTCGAGCGGCCCGGCCTGGGCGACCAGGCCCAGACCGTCAACCTGGCCGAGGCCGTGCGCCGCGCCCTGCACCTGCTGGAGCCCGAATGCCGGCGCCGCGGCGTGACGCCCGAGCTCGATGCGCCGGCGGCCTTGCCGGTACGGGCCGAGCCGGTGGCGCTGGACCAGATCATCCACAACCTGCTGATGAACGCGCTGCAGGCGCTGGAGCAAGTGCCGCCGGCCGAGCGCCGGCTGGCCCTGGGCCTGCAGCAGCACGGCCAGCAGGGCGAGCTCACGGTGGCCGACAGCGGCCCCGGCATCCCGGCCGAGCTGCTGCCGCGCATCTTCGAGCCCTTCTTCTCCACCCGCGAGGGCGGCCTGGGCCTGGGCCTGAGCCTGAGCGAGACCCTGGCCACCAACCTGGGCGGCGCGCTCACCGCGCAGGCCAACCCGCCGCGCGGCGCGCTGTTCCGCTTGAGCCTGCCCCTGCAGGCCACCCCAGCATGACCCACCAAGCAAGCGCCCCAGGCGCAGCCGGCACGGGCGCCATGCTCTCGCCCACCATCCACCTGGTCGACGACGACGCGGCCGTGCGCGACAGCCTGGCCCTGCTGATCGGCACCGTGGGCCTGCGCGTGCAGACCTGGGCCGACCCGCGCGCCTTCCTCGAGGGCTTCGACCGCCAGGCCATAGGCGCCATCGTGCTCGACGTGCGCATGCCCGGCCTGGGCGGGCTCACCGTGCTCGACACCCTGGTGGCCGAGGGGGTGGACCAGCCCGTCATCCTGCTGACCGGCCACGGCACGGTCGACATGTGCCGCCGCGCCTTCAAGGCCGGCGCCGCCGAGTTCCTGGAAAAACCGGTGGACGACGAACAGCTGCTCGAAGCCCTGCAGCAGGCGGTGCGCCAGCATGTCAAGTCGCGCGAGCGGCGCCAGGCCGGGCGCCAGGCGCGCGAGCGCTACGCCCAGCTCTCGGAACGCGAGCGCGAGGTGCTGGGCCTGATCGTGGCCGGCCTGACCAACAAGGAGATCGGCCGGGCGCTGGACCTCTCGCCGCGCACGGTGGAGACGCACCGCGCCAACCTGTTCGCCAAGCTCGAGGCCGACTCGCTGGCCCGCCTGATCCGCGACTACGCCGCCCTGGTCGAGGACGAGGCCGCTCCGTAGTTCTACGGAGCGCGGCGCGTAGCCGCACGCATGGGCGAAACGCCCGGCTTTTTCTACAGTTCTCCCACGGTGGAACGCACCGTTGCAACCACAACCCAAGGAGAACTCCATGCAGAAACTGATCCAGGCCGCCGCCCTCGCCCTGAGCTTCGCCGCCACCGCCGCCAGCGCCCAGGCCGTGCGCGTCGAGAAGAACATGTCGCTGGAGCTGGCCAACCAGATCGCCGGCGCCACCGTGGCCGCCTGCAGCGCCGCCGGCTACAACGTCTCGGCCACCGTGGTCGACCGCGCCGGCACCGTGCGCGCCGTGCAGCGCGCCGACAACGCCGGCCCGCACACCCTGGAAGCCAGCCGCCTCAAGGCCTTCACCTCGGCCTCGGCCAAGAACAACACCCTGGCCATCATGGAGATCTCGCAGAAGAACCCCGGCGCCGCCAACCTGGGCCAGATCCCCGGCTACCTGCTGCTGGGCGGCGGCGTGCCGGTCAAGGTCGGCAACGAGGTGATAGGCGCGGTCGGCGTGGGCGGTGCCCCGGCCGGCAACCTGGACGAGCAATGCGCCATGGCCGGCATCGCCAAGGTGCAGGACCTGCTCAAGTAAGCACCTACTCAGCGGTTCCGCCATGAGTTCCCGCAAGAATGTGCGTCGCTTCGGCAGCTGGTTGGGCCTGGCCCTGGCGGCCGCCTGCGGCCTCGGTGCGCTGGCGGCGGCGCCGGTCTCGGCCCAGGTGCCGCCCTCGGCCGGCGAGGCCACGCGCTACGCCGGCCTGCACGCGGCTGCCTGGCGCGGCGACCTGGCCCAGATCGACAAGCTCGTGGCCGCCGGGGCCGACCTGAATGCGCTCGACGGCCATGGCCGCACGCCGCTTCAGGTGGCGAGCTTCGCCCGCCAGCGCGCGGCGATCCGCGCCCTGGCCCGGGCCGGCGCCGACCTCGACCGCCTGGAGCGCGACCGCTACGACGCCGTGACCATCGCCGCCGTCGCCGACGACGAGGAGACGCTGCGCCTGCTGCTGAGCCTGGGCGCCAGCGCCAAACAGGTCACCAGCCGCTACGACGGCACGGCCCTGATCGCCGCGGCCCACCTGGGTCACGACGGCGTGGTGCGCCAGCTGATCGCGGCCGGCGCGCCGCTGGACCATGTGAACAACCTGCACTGGACGGCGGTGATCGAGTCCATCGTGCTGGGCAACGGCGGGCCGCGCCACCAGGCCACGCTCAAGGCCCTGATCGACGCCGGCGCCAAGCTGCAGCTGGCCGACCGCCAGGGCAACACGCCGCTGCAGCTGGCGCGCTCGCGCGGCTACGGCGAGATGGTCCGGCTGCTCGAGGCCGCCGGCGCCAAATAAGTCCTGGTCAGCTCAGCGTGACGCGCGCGAACTTGCGCTTGCCGACCTGCAGCACATAGGTGCCGGCGGCCAGCTTGAGGCCCTTGTCGCCGACCACGCCGCCGTCCACGCGCACGCCGCCGCCGTCGATCAGGCGGTTGGCCTCGCTGCTCGAGGGCGCCAGGCCCGCCATCTTGAGCAGAGCCGCGATGCCCAGCGGCGCCCCCGACAGCGCGAGCTCGGGTATTTCGTCCGGAATGCCGCCCTTGCTGCGGTTGACGAAGTCCTGCTCGGCCGCCTCGGCCGCCGCCGCGCCGTGAAAGCGCGCCGTGATCTCGCGCGCCAGCGCCACCTTGGCGTCCTTGGGGTTGCGCCCGGCCTGGACCTCCTCGCGCAGCGCCTCGATCGCCGCCAGGGGCTGGAAGGACAGCAGGGTGTACCAGCGCCACATCAGGCTGTCGGAGATCGACAGCACCTTGGCGAACATGGTGTTGGGGTCCTCGGAGATGCCGATGTAGTTGCCCTTGGACTTGGACATCTTCTCCACCCCGTCCAGGCCCTCGAGCAGCGGCATGGTCAGGATGCACTGCGGCTCCTGGCCGTATTCCTGCTGCAGGTGGCGGCCCATCAGCAGGTTGAACTTCTGGTCGGTGCCGCCGAGCTCCAGGTCGCTCTTGAGCGCCACCGAGTCGTAGCCCTGCATCAGCGGGTAGAGGAACTCGTGCACCGAGATCGGCGTGCCGGCCTTGAAGCGGTCATGGAAGTCGTTGCGCTCCATCATGCGCGCCACCGTGTAGCGCGAGGCCAGCTGGATCATGCCTGCCGAGCCCAGCGGGCTGCACCACTCGCTGTTGTAGCGGATCTCGGTGCGCTCGGGATCCAGCACCAGGCTGGCCTGCCGGTAGTAGGTCTCGGCGTTGAGCTTGATCTGCTCGGGCGTGAGCGGCGGGCGCGTGCTGTTGCGGCCCGAGGGGTCGCCGATCAGGCTGGTGAAGTCGCCGATCAGGAAGATCACCTGGTGGCCCAGGTCCTGCAGCTGGCGCAGCTTGTTGAGCACCACGGTGTGGCCCACATGGATGTCGGGCGCCGTGGGGTCCAGCCCCAATTTGATGCGCAGCGGCACGCCCTGGGCCTCGGCGCGCGCCAGTTTGCGCAGCCAGTCCTCCTGAGGAATCAGCTCCTCGCAGCCGCGCAGGGTCACGGCAAGCGCTTCACGGACCCGGTCGGTAACCGGGAAAGTTGTAACAGAGGCTTGATTCATAAGGGTTTTTTCGTAGGCGGCGGGGGCCATCGCCGGTATACTTGGCCCCTTGTCGGCCGCTGATTTTAAGTGGCCTGTTTTTTGCTCGATGTTGCGGCATGTAGTTCTTGTGCCGTCACCCCCGATACTGTTTCCGGAAGACCTGTTTTGAAACAAGGCCTGATCACTGCTGGCTTGGCCATTGCCGAGCTGATTCAAACCCATCCCAAGCGCATCACGGCGGTGCTCGCCGCACTGCTTTTGGGCGGCGGCGGCGGCGCCTTCGCCGTGGCCTCGCTGGCCCCCGACGCGGCCCAGCTGCCGGTCAGCGAAGTGCTGGAAGCCGTGCAGCCGCTGCCGCTGCAGGCCCAGATCGATGCGCTGGACCTGCATTCGCTGAGGCTGTTCCGCAGCGATGCCACCCGCTCGGCCGACACGCCGGAAGGCCTGCTCAAGCGCCTGGGCCTGGTCGACGCGGCCGCCGCGGCCTTTCTGCGCGGCAACCCTGTCGCGCGCCAGGCGCTGTTCAGCCGCGCCGGCCGCAGCGTGACGGCCGAGGCCAGCGACCAGCAGGAGCTGCTGTCGCTGACCACGCGCTGGATCGACAGCGAGTCCGACACCGACTTCAAGCGCCTGGTGATCGAGAAGACCCCCCAGGGCTTCGCCGCCCGCGTGGAAACCGCCCCGCTGACGGCCAGCATGCGCCTGGGCAGCGGCACCATCCAGTCTTCGCTGTTCGCCGCCACCGACGACGCCCGCATCCCGGACGCCGTGGCCACCCAGATCGCCGAGATCTTCGCCGGCAACATCGACTTCCACCGCGGCCTGCGCAAGGGCGACCGCTTCTCCGTCGTCTACGAATCGCTGGAAGCCGACGGCGAGCCGCTGCGCACCGGCCGGGTGCTCAGCGCCGAGTTCGTCAACACCGACAAGACCTACGAGGCCATGTGGTTCCAGGAGCCCGGCCAGAAGGGCGCCTACTACGCCATGAACGGCGAGAGCCTGCGCCGGGCCTACCTGGCCTCGCCGATGGAGTTCTCGCGCGTGACCAGCGGCTTCAAGATGCGCTTTCACCCGGTTCTGCAGAAATGGCGCCAGCACAACGGCGTCGACTACGCGGCGCCCACCGGCACCCCGGTGCGCAGCGTGGGTGAGGGCGTGGTCAGCTTCGCCGGCGTGCAGAACGGCTTCGGCAACGTGGTCATGATCAAGCACCGCAACCAGCACGAGACCGTCTACGCCCACCTGAGCCGCATCGGCGTGCGCAAGGGCCAGAGCGTGGGCCAGGGCGACACCATAGGCGCCGTGGGCTCCACCGGCTGGGCCACCGGCCCGCACCTGCACTTCGAGTTCCGCGTGGGCGGCGATCAGCGCGACCCGCTGGCCATGGCGCGCCAGAGCGAGAGCGTGGCGGTGTCGGCCGCAGCCAAGGCGGCCTTCGCGCAACGCGCGGCCGCCATGCGCATGCAGCTCGCGGCCGCCGGCCAGGTGCAGCAGACCCGCGTTCAGTGAACGCGGGCGCAGCGGCCGCTGCCGGCGGCAGCCCCATCGACGCCGCCGCGCCACGCTACATCGGCCTGATGTCGGGCACCTCGCTGGACGGGGTGGACGGCGTGCTGGCCCGCTTCGGGGCGGACGGCCTGCGCGTCGAGCAGCACGCCTTCGCCCCCTTCCCGGCGGCGCTGCGCGCCGAGCTGCTGGCCCTCAACACCCCTGGCGACAACGAACTGCACCGCGCAGCCCTGGCCGCCAACGGCCTGGCGCGCCTTTACGCCCAGGTGGTGCAGGCGCTGCTGACCCAGGCCGGCCTGGCGGCGCAGGACATCGCCGCGGTCGGCGCGCACGGCCAGACCGTGCGCCACCGCCCGCTGGAGTTCGACGGCGAGCCCGGCGTGCCGGCCGTGGGCTACACGCTGCAGCTGAACAACCCGGCCCTGCTGGCCGAGCTGACCGGCATCACCGTGGTGGCCGACTTCCGCAGCCGCGACCTCGCAGCCGGCGGCCAGGGCGCGCCCCTGGTGCCGGCCTTCCACCATGAGGTGTTCGGCCAGGCCGGCCAGCCGGTCTGTGTGCTCAACGTCGGCGGCATCTCCAACCTCAGCGTGCTCGGCCCCCAGGGCGCGGTGCTGGGCTTCGACTGCGGCCCCGGCAACGCGCTGATGGACCACTGGTGCCAGCAGCACACCGGCCAGCCCTTCGACCGCGACGGCGCCTGGGCCGCCAGCGGGCGCGTCGCCCCGCCCCTGCTGGCCGAGCTGATGGCCGAGCCCTACCTGGCCAAGGCCCCGCCCAAGAGCACGGGACGCGACCTGTTCAACCCGGACTGGCTGGCCGCACGCCTTGACGCCCACCCGGGCCTGGCGCCGGCCGACGTCCAAGCCACGCTGACCGAGTTCACGGCCAGCGCCTGCGCGCTCTGCGTGCAGCAGCACGGCAGCGCCAGCCCCCGCCTGGTGGTATGCGGCGGCGGCGCGCTGAACGCCCATCTGATGCACCGGCTGAGCGAGCGCCTGCCCGGGCTGCGCGTCGACACCTCCGAGGCCCTGGGCCTGCCGCCGCTGCAGGTCGAGGCCGCGGCCTTCGCCTGGCTGGCGCACAAGGCGCTGCAGCGCGAAACGGGCAGCCTCTCAAGCGTCACGGGCGCCCGAGGCGCCCGTGTGCTGGGGGCGATCTACCCCCGTTGAAGAAGCCGGCCCTCGGCCGGAGTCAGGCCGGCGCCGGGCCGCCCCAAGCCGGCCTGGGCCCCCTCGGGGGGCAGCGAATACACGAAGTGATGAGCGTGGGGGCGCGTCGCGTCAGACCGAGAACGAGGAGCCGCAGCCGCAGGTGGTGGTCGCGTTCGGGTTCTTGATCACGAACTGCGCGCCCTGCAGGTCTTCCTTGTAGTCGATCTCGGCGCCGAGCAGGTACTGGTAGCTCATCGCGTCGATCAGCAGCGAGACCCCGTTCTTGGTCATCGTGGTGTCGTCCTCGTTGACGATCTCGTCGAAGGTGAAGCCGTACTGGAAGCCCGAGCAGCCACCGCCCTGCACGAACACGCGCAGCTTGAGGTCGGGGTTGCCCTCTTCGGCGATCAGGTCGGCCACCTTGGCCGCCGCGCTGTCGGTGAAGAGGATGGGGGCGGGCATTTCGGTCTGGACGTTTTCGGCGACGGCGCTCATGGAGATACTCCGGAAAGGGATGGCCTGAATACTACTTCAAATTGCTCGGGAATTCCGGCGACCGGCTTTTGCCGGCATCGGGGGCATGGGCTTTCCCCCCCCCCCCTCAAACGACAAGGCCGCAGCAGGCGAACCTGCTGCGGCCTTGTGGGCAGGGCCAGCGGATTAACGCTTGGAGAACTGCTTGGCGCGGCGTGCGGAGTGCAGGCCGACCTTCTTGCGCTCGACTTCACGCGCGTCGCGCGTCACGAAGCCGGCCGCGCTCAGGGCGGGCTTGAGCGTCGCGTCGTAGTCGATCAGGGCGCGGGTGATGCCGTGGCGGGTGGCGCCGGCCTGGCCGGATTCACCACCACCGTGCACGTTGACCTGGATGTCGAAGGTCTCGACATGGTTGGTCAGATGCAGCGGCTGCTTGGCGATCATGATGGAGGTCTCGCGGCCGAAGTAGGCCTGGATGTCCTTGCCATTGACCGTGATCTTGCCGGTGCCTTTTTTCAGAAACACGCGGGCGACGCTGGATTTGCGACGGCCGGTGCCATTGTTCCATTCACCAATCATTCTCAAGGCTCCTTACAGTTCCAGCACTTTGGGCTGTTGGGCGGTATGCGGGTGCTCGGCGCCACCGTAGACCTTGAGTTTCTTGATCATGGCGTAGCCCAGCGGGCCCTTGGGCAGCATGCCCTTGACGGCCTTCTCCAGCGCGCGGCCGGGGTGCTTGGCCTGCATGTCGCGGAAGTTGGTGCCGTAGATGCCGCCCGGGAAGCCGGAGTGGCGGTAGTAAACCTTGTCGAGCTCCTTGGTGCCGGTCACCTTGAGCTTGGCCGCGTTGATGATGACGATGAAGTCACCGGTATCGACGTGAGGCGTATAAATGGCTTTGTGCTTGCCGCGCAGACGGAGGGCAACTTCGCTGGCTACCCGTCCGAGCACCTTGTCGGTGGCGTCAATCACAAACCACTCGTGCGTCACGTCAGCGGGTTTGGCGCTGAACGTCTTGGTCATGAGTCTTTTCTCTCGAAAAATGGTTTGGCGGGCCCTTTTCCACGGTCGGTGTTCTTCTGACGAGAACCTCTTAGGTGGGACTGCTTACTTAGAAAGCCTTCGCCGCGGGGCCACAAATCGCTGCGAAGCCAAAGATTATACGAAAAATCAAGCACTTGCGGCAAGGCACCGGGCGCAAGGGCGGGCGAAGAGGTACCATGCCGCCATGTTCAGCTACCGCCACGCCTTCCATGCCGGCAACCACGCCGACGTGCTCAAACACCTCACGCTGATCGCCACACTGCGGCATCTGATGCAGAAAGAGGGCGGCCTGACCCTGGTCGACACCCATGCCGGCGCGGGCCTGTACCGGCTGGACAGCGACTTCTCCGAAACCGGCGGCGAGGCCAAGGACGGCATCCTCAAGCTGCTGGCCATCAAGCCGGACGGCGACTGGCCCGAGGCCCTGCGCGACTACATGGAACTGGTCGCCGGCTTCAACCCCGACGGGCGCATGCGCATCTACCCGGGCTCGCCCTTCGTGATGCAGCGCCTGATGCGCGAGCAGGCGCGCGACAAGCTCAAGCTGTTCGAGATGCACCCCACCGACAGCAAGGTGCTGGCTGCCAACATCGCCCAGCTGCAGGCCGGTCGCCAGATCGCGGTGGCGCGCCAGGACGGCTTCGAGGGCCTGAAGGCCTTCTTGCCGCCGCCGCCCTCGGCCAGCGGTTCGCGCCGCGCCCTGGTGCTGATCGACCCCAGCTACGAGATCAAGTCCGACTACCCCAAGGTCGGCACCTGCATCCAGGACAGCCTCAAGCGCTTCGCCACCGGCAGCTACCTGGTCTGGTACCCGGTGATCCCACGCCCCGAGGCGCACGAGCTGCCGCGCCGCCTCAAGACCCTGGCCAACCAGGCCGGCAAGCCCTGGCTGCACGCCACGCTCAACATCGGCCGGGCGCCGGGCACGGAGAGCCACGGACTTAGCGCCAGCGGCATGTTCCTCGTCAACCCGCCGTTCACGCTCAAGGCCCAGCTGCAGGCCGCCCTGCCGACCCTGGTCACCCTGCTCGGCCGCGGAACCGGCCAGGCCTGGGCCGTGGAAAGCTCCAGCTGATCATCCGGGAAAACCCTCGACTTCGGACCCACAATTAACCGACCGATCGGTCGGTTAATTGTCTATACTCTGCTCCTGGCGCCGCATGACGCAGGCGCAGGAGACCGGCATGTACACCCAATCGATGGACCTGCCCGACGACGCGGCCGAACCCCGTTCGGCCGGCCTGAAGGCGGTTCCCCAAGCCCTGCACCCGTCCGAGGCGGAGTTGCAGGCGCAGTTCGACACGCGCATCGACGCCGACGGCAAGATCGAGCCGCGCGACTGGATGCCCGAGGCCTACCGCAAGACCCTGGTGCGCCAGATCAGCCAGCACGCGCATTCCGAGATCGTCGGCATGCTGCCCGAGGGCAACTGGATCAGCCGCGCGCCCAGCCTCAAGCGCAAGGCCATCCTGATCGCCAAGGTGCAGGACGAGGGCGGCCACGGCCTCTACCTCTATTCGGCCGCCGAGACCCTGGGCACCAGCCGCGACCAGATGCTGGACGCCCTGCACACGGGCCGCGCCAAGTACAGCTCGATCTTCAACTACCCCACCCTGACCTGGGCCGACGTGGGCGTGATCGGCTGGCTGGTCGACGGCGCGGCGATCATGAACCAGATCCCGCTGTGCCGCTGCTCCTACGGCCCCTACGCGCGCGCCATGATCCGCGTCTGCAAGGAGGAATCCTTCCACCAGCGCCAGGGCTACGAGGCCCTGCTGGTCATGATGCAGGGCACGGCCGAGCAGAAGGCCATGGTGCAGGACGCGGTCAACCGCTGGTGGTGGAAATGCCTGGCGATGTTCGGCCCGCCCGACGCCGACAGCCCGCACAGCGCCCAGGGCAAACGCTTTGGCATCAAGCGCATAGGCAACGACGAGCTGCGCCAGAAGTTCATCGACGCCACCGTGCCGCAGGCCCAGGTGCTGGGCGTGACCCTGCCCGACCCCGAGCTCAAGTGGAACGAGGAGCGCCAGCACCACGACCACGGCGAGATCGACTGGGACGAATTCTGGGCCACCGTGAACGGCAATGGCCCCTGCAACAAGGAGCGCCTGGCGACCCGCGTCAAGGCCTGGAACGACGGCCAGTGGGTGCGCGACGCCGCCCTGGCCCATGCCCGCAAACAGCAACACCGAGCACTCAAGGAAGCCGCATGAACACGACTGCAGGAACGACGTTGCCCTCCCCTGGACAGGGGAGGGAAGGGGTGGGGTCGGGTGTCAAGCCCGGCCAACAGGCCACCGCGCAGGCACTGCGCGAGTGGCCGCTGTGGGAAGTTTTCGTCCGCAGCAAGCAGGGCCTGGAGCACAAGCACTGCGGCAGCCTGCACGCCAGCGACGCTCAGCACGCGCTGCAGATGGCGCGCGATGTCTACACGCGCCGCCAGGAAGGCGTGAGCATCTGGGTCGTGCCCTCGGCCACGATCACGGCCAGCGAGCCCGACGACAAGGCCGAGTTCTTCGAGCCGGCCGCCGACAAGATCTACCGCCACCCGACCTTCTACGAGATCCCCGAGGAAGTGGGGCACATGTGATGGCGGCCCCGATAGCCTACCTGCTGCAATTGGCCGACAACGCCCTGATCCTGGGCCAGCGCAACGCCGAGTGGTGCGGCCATGGGCCCATCCTCGAGGAGGACATCGCCATGGCCAACATCAGCCTGGACCTGATCGGCCAGGCGCGGCTGCTCTACCAGTACGCTGCTCAGCTGAAAGCTGACGGCGCCACCGAGGACAGCCTGGCCTATTTCCGCGATGTCGGCGAGTTCCGTAACTACACCCTGCTCGAGCTGCCGCACCATGGCCCGCTGGCAGGGCCGGCCGCGGCCGACCTCGACTACGCGACCACCATCGTGCGCAACTTCCTCTACAGCGCGCTGATGGTGCTGCTGTGGGAACGCCTCGAGCAGACGCCGGACCCGCAGCTGGCCGCGATCGCCGCCAAGTCGCTCAAGGAGGTGCGCTACCACCTGCGCCATGCGCACGACTGGATGGTGCGCCTGGGCGACGGCACGGATGAGTCGCAGGCGCGCATGCAGGCCGCGCTGGATCACCTGCTGCCCTACACCGACGAGTTCTGGACCCAGAGCCCCGGCGAGACGGCCGCCTGCGACAGCGGCGCCGGCGTGGACCCGTGCGAGCTGCGCGAGGCCTGGAACGCCCTGGTCGACGAGGCGCTGGCCGAGGCCACGCTGAAGCGCCCCGCGCCGCACAGCGGCTACGTGAGCGAAGGCAAGCAGGGCCGGCATTCCGAGCACCTGGGCTTCCTGCTGGCCGAGATGCAGAGCCTGGCGCGCGCCCACCCCGGCGCGACCTGGTGACAAGGGCAAACCCATGAACGCCGTGGCCAAGCCCGCCCATGCCGAGGTCTGGTCCGCGCTCGAGGCGCTGACCGACCCCGAGATCCCGGTGGTCACGCTGCGCGAGCTCGGCATCCTGCGCGCGGTGCGCGAGGGTGCCGACGGCCGGCTCGAGGTGGTGATCACGCCGACCTACAGCGGCTGCCCGGCCATGGGCCAGATCGAGGACGACGTGCGCGCCACCCTGGCCGCGCGCGGCATGGACGCGCGCGTGGTCACCCAGCTCGCGCCGGCCTGGACCACCGACTGGATGAGCGAGCCGGCCAAGGCCAAGCTGCGCGAGTACGGCATCGCGCCGCCGCAATGCGGCAGCCAGGAAGGCGCCACCACGGCCGCCAACGTGCTGCGCTTCGCGGCGCGCGCCGCCGGTCCGGCCGTGCCCTGCCCGCACTGCGGCTCGCCCAACACGACGGAAACCTCCCATTTCGGCTCGACCGCCTGCAAGGCCCTGTACCGGTGCCTGGACTGCATGGAGCCGTTCGACTATTTCAAGCCCTACTGACGCGCCCAGCGCCCCACACCCATGTCCGCAGCCCCCCGTTTTCACGACCTCACCGTCTCGCGCATCAGCCCGGAAGCCGCGGGCGCGGTGGCCATCAGCTTCCACATCCCGGACGCGCTGCGCGAGACCTTCGCCTTCGAGCCGGGCCAGTTCCTGACGCTGCGCGCCACCATAGACGGCCAGGACGTGCGCCGCAACTACTCGATCTGCAGCACGCGCAGCCGCCTGGCGCGCAAGAGCGAGCTGCAGGTCGGCATACGCCCCATGGAGGGCGGCCTGTTCTCCAACTGGGCCGCCAGCTCGCTCAAGGCCGGCGACCGCCTGGCCGTGATGCCGCCCGACGGCCGCTTCGTCTCCAAGCGCCCGCGCGCCCTGCACCGGGTCGGCTTTGCCGCCGGCTCGGGCATCACGCCCATACTGTCCATCGTCGCGAGCACGCTGGAGGAGCAGCCCGGGACCAAGTTCACCCTGGTCTACGGCAACCGCCGCATGACCAGCGTGATGTTCAACGAGGCGCTGCAGGACCTCAAGGACCGCTACCCGGACCGCCTCACGCTGATCCACATCCTGTCGCGCCAGGCCCAGGAGGTCGATCTGCTGCAGGGCCGCATCGACGGCCCCAAGGTGCGCGCCCTGATGGACACCCTGCTGCCGGTGGGCAGCATGGACGAGGTCTTCATCTGCGGCCCCGAGGCCATGATCGAGGCCACCCAGGCCGCGCTGATCGAGGCCGGCGTGCCGGCCCAGCGCGTGCACACCGAGCGCTTCACCTCGCCCCTGCTGGAGGACATGAGCCCGGCCGCGCGCCAGGCCGCGATCGCCGGCCACATGCATGCCAGCGACGAGACCGGCCGCGTGGCGCTCACGGTGGTGCTGGACGGCAAGCCGAACGAGATGCACATGGGCCCGGGCGAGCATGTGCTCGACGTGGGCCTGACCAGCGGCCTGGACCTGCCCTACTCCTGCAAGGCCGGCGTCTGCTGCACCTGCCGCTGCAAGGTGCTGGAAGGCACGGTGGAAATGGACAAGAACTTCACGCTCGAGCCCGAGGAGATGGCCCAGGGCTTCGTGCTCAGCTGCCAGGCCCGGCCCACCAGCGCGCGCGTGGTGGTCAGCTACGACGAGCGCTGAGGCGCGCCCCAAGCCTGCCCACCCTGTCGTCGCCGGGCAGGCCGGCTGATTTCGACGAATAATGCAGGCTGCCATGCCTGCTTTTCCTATGCATGAAGCGCCGCCCGCGTCCGCACGCATGCGCTACCACGCGGTGGCCATCGTGCTGCACTGGCTGCTGGCGCTGATGATCACCGCCTCGTTCAGCCTGGGGCTTTACATGACCGATCTTCCACTGTCACCGATGCGCCTGAAGCTCTACAACTGGCACAAGTGGGCGGGCGTGACCATCCTGGCGCTGTCGGCGCTGCGGCTGCTGTGGCGGCTGGGCCATCCGCCGCCGGCCCTGCCGGCGGCCGTCGCGACGGCGATGGCGCCCTGGCAGCTGATCCTCTTCCGCGCAACACACCGCCTGATGTACCTGCTGTTCTTCGCCGTTCCCTTGGCGGGCTGGGCCCACAGTTCGGCCATGGGCTTTCCGGTGATCTGGTTCGGCGTGCTGCCGCTGCCCGATTTCGTGCCGGTGGATCGGGCCTTCGCGGAAGCCGTGCTCAAGCCCCTGCACGCGGGCTGTGCGTTCAGCCTGGCGGCCGCCGTGCTGCTGCATGTGGGGGCGGTGCTCAAGCATCAGCTGATCGATCGCGCCGACTTGCTGGCGCGCATGTGGCCGGCGCGGCACGGGGACCCGAGATGAGGTGCAAGGAAACTTGCTTGGCCAGCTTGGCTCAGGCGGCGGTGGCGCTGCTGCTGGCCGCCGGCCCGGCAGCGGCCCAGCCGATGGCAAAACTGGTGCCGGGCGAAAGCCGGATTGCCTTTGTCAGCAAACAGATGGGGGTGCCCGTCGAGGGCGTGTTCAAGCGCTTCGACGCGCAGATCGCGTTCGATCCCAAGAAGCCGGAGAACGGCAGCGTGGCGCTGCAGATCGACACGGCGAGCGCATCGATCGGCGTCGCGCCCGTCGACATGGAGCTGCCCAAGGCAGTGTGGTTCGACGTGGCCCGGTTCCCCAAGGCCAGCTTCCAGTCCAGTGCCATCAAGGCAATGGGCGATGGCCGCTACGAGGTCCTGGGCAAGCTGAGCCTCAAGGGCCATGCGCGCGAGCTGGCGGTGCCGGTGACGATCGCTCAGGCCGAGGGCAAGTCGGTCGCCAGCGGCAGCTTCACGCTCCGGCGCCTCGAATTCCAGGTCGGCGACGGCGAGTGGCGGGACACCGCCATGGTGGCCGACGAAGTGCAGGTTCGATTCAAGCTCACACTCAGCGACGGACTCTGAGGTCCTCGCTCCCAAGCCATTGCCCGAGAGGTCCCATCATGCCCGCTGTTCATGCTTCCACCGCCCGGCACGCTGTCGCCCTTGCCCTGGCGGCCATGGTTCTCGCCGCCGGGCCCGGCGCCCGCGCGCAAGTTGCGCAGCAGGCGCCCGAAATGCCGGCGGCACCCGGCGGTGCCCCGGTGAAGGGGGCCCGCTACGTGATCGACCCGACACACACCTTCGTGATGTACGAGATCGGGCACTACGGCACCTCCACCAACCGCGGCCGCTTCAGCACCAAGGAGGGCTCGGTTCAGATCGATGCCAGCGGCAAGGGCGGCCAGGTGGACATCACCATGGACATGAGCTCGATCAACACCGGCGTGGACCTGCTGAACCGGCATGTGCAGAGCAAGGACTTCCTCAATGTCGCGGATTTTCCGACCGCCCGCTTCGTCGCGGAACGGCTCGGTTTCGACGATGACAAAGTGCGCGAGGTGCGCGGCAGCCTCACGCTGCTGGGGCAGGCGCGGCCCATCAGGCTGAAGGCGCGCCGCTTCAATTGCTATATGAGCCCGCTGCTGAATCGCCAGGTCTGTGGCGGTGATTTCGAATCCACGATAGAGCGCAGCCAGTGGGGCATCACCTGGGGGATTCCCTTCGGGTTCGAGGACAAGGTGCGCCTGCTGGTGCAGGTGGAAGCGATCCACATCCCGTAGCGCTGATAGCGCCGGCGGCGCCGATCGCGCGCCTACAGCAGGCTCTCCGGCGTCAGTGGCGCCAGGAGCTCCAGCAGCAAGCGTTCCCAGAAACCGGAATCCGGCTCCTGCTGGCGCAGCAGCATGCCGTCCGGGTCGTTGCTCTGCCACTCCAGGCCGCTCCCGTCCTCGGTCAGCTGCAGGCGCCAGGCCCCTTGCTGCTTGAGCAGCTCCACCAGCTTGAGCGCCTGCTGCGCCAGTTCGGGACTGTGGATGAACAGGCCGATCTCGGTGTTGATCGAGTCGGAGCGGGGGTCGAAGTTCATCGAGCCCACGAACAGGGTCCGGCGGTCGATCACCGCGGTCTTGGCATGCAGCCGCCCCATGGCCGAGCCGAAGATGCCGAGCCGCACGCTGCGCCGCGTGCGGTACGAGCTGATCTCGTGGAGCTCGACACCCATCCTCAGCATCTCCAGCCGGTAGCGCCGATAGGCCGTGTGCACCAGCGGCTCGTCGGTGGCCGCGAGCGAGTTGGTCACGAGGCTGATGGCGACGCCGCGCTGACGCGCCTGGCGCATCACCTCGAGGCCGGCCTCGCCCGGAATCAGGTAGGGGGATGTCATGGTCACGTCCTGGCGTGAGCGACGCATGCTCTCGACCACGTTGTAGCGCACGCTGTCCACATCCAGCAGCGGCACGCCGCCATAGCTGGCCGTCTTGCCGACCACGCGCTCCGGCGAGTCGGCATAGGCCTCGGCCGTGCTCCAGGTCAGCCGCAGCTGGCCCGCATCGAGGTCCTCGACGATGGGGCCATAGCCCAGCAGGTCGTTCGGCGCGGGCCGCCGCGGCTCTGGCGTGCCGGGTGCGGCGGTCATTTCCTCGAACTGGCGCTGCAGCGCGTCGCGCGCCAGTCGGGTCTGCGCGACGCGCTCGATCGGCACCACGTAGGGGCTATTCCAGTACTGGTCGAACAGCTGGCCCAGGCGAGGCAGCAGGGCACCGGCGACGAAAGTGTCGAGGTCTATGAAGTTTTCGCCGCTGGACTGGGTGAAGTAGCGGCCGCCGATGTTGCGGCCACCCGCCACCGCCATCGCGCCGTCGGCGATGAACAGCTTGTTGTGCATGCGCCGGTGGACCCGGTCGAAATTCAGCAGCGAGGCGGCGAAACGCCAGGCCAGGCGCTCATGCCGGACCGGAAACGGATTGAACAGGCGCAGCTCCAGATTCGGCGTGGCGGCCAGCCCGAGCAGCAAGGCGTCTTCGCCCGCGGTATAGAGGTCGTCCAGCAGCAGCCGCACGCGCACGCCGCGCTGCGCCGCGTCACGCAGCGTGCGCAGGAAGTAGCGGCCGGTCGCGTCGTTTTCGATGTGGTAGTACTGCACGTCGAGCGAGCGTGTCGCCCGGCGCGCCAGTTCCAGCCGCGCACTCAGGGCGGAGTCGCCGCCTGGCATGAGCCTGAAGCCGCTGAGGTCCGGATCGGGCTGGGACAGCTTGGCGATGCGGCCCAGCGTGGTCTCGACCGACGCCTCGATCGCCCGCGATGGCGGCCCCGCCAGATGGTCCGGCAAGCTGGCGCAACCACCCGTCAGCAGCGCCACCAGGGTCAGGACGATCGCGACCATCAGCCGGGAGCTAGGAGGCTGCCGGGCTCCTGGGAGGCGGGGCGCAGATTCAGCGGCGGGAGCGTTCATCGCGGCGCGGTGGGATGGCGAGGCCTTGTTGTACCAGAGCCAGGCGGTTTGCGGCATAAGTGCCGTTCCGGCATGCGCAGCGTGACGAGCCGGCCAGCGCCGGGTAGACCTTGAAGCGGGCGGCGTTCAGCGGCGCGGCCCGCCAGACGGCCGCTTGCGCCGCGGCGCCTTGGCGCGCGGCGCGGGCCTGGCGGACTGGAGTTCCTGGCCTTGCGGCTCCTGCGCCTGGCCCACCACCGACAGGGTCACCGACTTCATGCCCAGGCCCAGCATGCCCAGGGCCTCGGCGGCCGCGCGGCTCAAGTCGATGATGCGGCCGGCCACATGCGGGCCTCGGTCGTTGATGCGCACCTCGACCTCGCGCCCGTTCACCAGGCTGCGCACCCGCACCAGGGTGCCGAACGGCAGGGTCCGGTGAGCCGCGGTGAACTCGTTCATGTCGAAGCGCTCGCCGCTGGCCGTGCGCCGGCCGTGGAACTTCAGCCCATACCAGGACGCCGTGCCGCGCTCGAGCTCCGGCAGCCCGTCGTCCAGGCGCAGCGCCGCGCTGCCCGCGGCATCGGGCGCCGCAGGCTCCGCCATGTCCGCCGGCGCATCGGGCTTCGCAGCAGGCTTGCCCGCGGCTCGCGTTGCCGGCCTGGCGGCGGGTGCGCCGGACGGCGGTGCCTCGCCGGGCTGCGGCGCCTGCAGCGTGGTGCAGGCGCTGAGCCCCCAGGCCAGCGCGACCAACAGTGCAGCGCGCAGCATGCTCAGAGCCCCAACCCCCGGCAGATCTCGAGTGTGGCCGCGCTCTGGTTCATGGTGTAGAAATGCAGGCCCGGCACGCCGGCGCTGCGCAGCTGCTGGCACAGCCCGGTCACGACGTCGAGGCCGAAGGCCCGGATCGAGGCCGTGTCGTCGCCGAAGGCCTGCAGGCGCAGGCGGATCCAGCGCGGGATCTCGGCGCCGCAGGCGTCGGAAAAGCGCATCAGCTGCGTGGAGCTCGTGATCGGCATGATGCCGGGCACCACGGGCACCGTGAGGCCCAGCTTGCGCGTGTCGTCGACGAAGCGGAAATAGGCGTCGGCGTTGTAGAAGTACTGCGTGATCGTCGAATCCGCGCCGGCGCGTACCTTGGTGGCGTAGGCCTGCAGGTCGGCCTCGGGCGAGCGGGCCTGCGGGTGCACCTCGGGATAGGCCGCCACCTCGATGCGGAAGTCGCTCCCGGTCTCGGCGCGGATGAAGGCCACCAGCTCGCTGGCGTAATGGAACTCGCCGCCCGCGCCATAGCCGCTGGGCAGGTCGCCGCGCAGGGCCACCAGGCGCTTGACGCCCATGGCCTTGAGCTGTGCCAGCTGAGTGCGCAGGCTGTCGCGCGTCGCGCCTATGCAGGAGAAATGGCTGGCCGCCTGGACGCCCTCGGCCAGGATCTCGGCCACGGTGCCGAAAGTGCCGTCCTGCGTGGAGCCGCCCGCGCCGTAGGTCACCGAGCAGAACTCGGGCCTGAGCGCGTAGAGCTGCTGGCGCGCCGCGCGCAGCTTCTCGGCCCCCTCGGGGGTCTTGGGCGGAAAGAATTCAAGACTGATGGGAAGGCTCATCGCTTCCTCCTTGTACATGCTTGGTCGCGCGATGCGCGTAAACAAAAAACTCACGGTTGCCGTCGCCGCCGCGCACCGGGCTGTCGAACCAGCCCCGCACCTGCACGCCCAGCGCGGCACAGGCCGCCCGGATGCGCTGCTCGACCTGGTCGTACAGCGCCGCGTCGCGCACGATGCCGCCCTTGGCGATCTGCGCCGGCTGCAGCTCGAACTGCGGCTTGACCAGCATCAGCAGCGCGCCACCCGGCTTCATCAGCGGCACCAGTGCGGGCAGCACCAGGGTCAGCGAGATGAAGGACAGGTCGCCCACCACCAGATCGAACGCGGCGGGCCCCGGCAGGTCGCCCGCCTTGAGCTCGCGCGCGTTCAGCTTCTCGACGCAGCTCACGCGCGGGTCGCCGCGCAGCCGCTCGTGCAGCTGGCCATGGCCCACGTCCACGCCGGTCACATGGGCCGCGCCCTGCTGCAGCAGGCAGTCGGTGAAGCCGCCGGTGGACTGGCCAACGTCCAGGCAGCTCAGGCCCCGCACGTCGACGCCACTGGCCGCGAGCGCGCCCTCGAGCTTGAGACCGCCGCGCGAGACATAACGCGACTCGGCCGCATCCAACAGCGCCAGCTCGGCCTGGGGCGGCAGCTCCTCGCCGTTCTTGGCCACGAGCCTCCAGTCCCCGCCCGCGCGCCAGCGCACGCCTGCGGCGATCAGCCGCTGGGCCTGCGAACGCGAGGCGGCCAGGCCGCGCTCCACCAACAGCTGGTCTGCGCGCACGCCTGTCAGCGTCAGTAGCGGTAGCTGTCCGGCTTGTACGGACCGTTCTTGTCGACGCCGATGTAGGCCGCCTGCGCGTCGGTCAGCACCGTGAGCTGGGCGCCCAGCTTGGACAGCTGCAGGCGCGCCACCTTCTCGTCCAGGTGCTTGGGCAGCACGTAGACCTTGCCGGCCTGGTACTCGCCCGGCTTGGTGAACAGCTCGATCTGGGCGATGGTCTGGTTGGCGAAGCTCGAGGACATCACGTAGCTCGGGTGGCCCGTGCCGCAGCCCAGGTTGACCAGGCGGCCCTTGGCCAGCAGGATGATGCGGCGGCCGGAAGGGAAGATCACGTGGTCGACCTGGGGCTTGATCTCGTCCCAGGCGTACTGTTCGAGGGAGGCGACGTCGATCTCGTTGTCGAAGTGGCCGATGTTGCAGACGATGGCCTGGTCCTTCATGGCCAGCATGTGCTCGTGGCGGATCACGTCCTTGTTGCCGGTGGTGGTCACGAAGATGTCGGCCTTGTCGGCCGCGTACTCCATGGTGACCACGCGGTAGCCTTCCATCGCCGCCTGCAGGGCGTTGATGGGGTCGATCTCGGTCACCCAGACCTGGGCCGAGAGCGCGCGCAGGGCCTGGGCCGAGCCCTTGCCCACGTCGCCGTAGCCGGCCACCACGGCCACCTTGCCGGCGATCATCACGTCGGTGGCGCGCTTGATGCCGTCCACCAGCGACTCGCGGCAGCCGTAGAGGTTGTCGAACTTGCTCTTGGTCACCGAGTCGTTGACGTTGATGGCGCGGAACAGCAGCTGGCCCTTGGCCGCCATCTCGTTGAGACGGTGCACACCGGTGGTGGTCTCCTCGGTCACGCCGATGATGTCCTTGCTCTTGCGGCTGTACCAGCTCGGGTCCTGCGCCAGCTTGGCCTTGATCGCGGCGAACAGGATGCGCTCCTCCTCGCTGCCGGGGTTGGCCAGCACGGACAGGTCCTGCTCGGCCTTCTGGCCCAGGTGCATCAGCAGCGTGGCGTCGCCGCCGTCGTCCAGGATCATGTTCGGGCCCTCGCCCTCGCTGCCCTGCGGGCCGAAGTCGAAGATGCGGTGCGTGTAGTCCCAGTAGTCGGCCAGGGTCTCGCCCTTGACGGCGAACACCGGCGTGCCCGAGGCGGCGATCGCGGCGGCGGCGTGGTCCTGGGTCGAGAAGATGTTGCAGGAGGCCCAGCGCACGGTCGCGCCCAGGGCCTGCAGGGTCTCGATCAGCACCGCAGTCTGGATGGTCATGTGCAGCGAGCCGGTGATGCGCGCGCCCTTGAGCGGCTGGGTCTTGGCGAACTCCTCGCGGATCGCCATCAGGCCCGGCATCTCGGTCTCGGCGATGCGGATTTCCTTGCGGCCCCAGTCGGCCAGGGACAGGTCGGCGATGGCACAGTCGTGCGTGGGAACGGATTTGAGAATGGCGCTCATGGGATCTCCAAAACGAGTCTTGAAAAACCACTGATCAGGGGGAACTCACCCCACAGACACGGTGGGCGAGCGTCGTTGCGATGGATGTTCCGAGCCTCACGCCGTGCGGCGCTGCAACGCTCCTCGGATAAGCCCGCATTATACGAACACCCGGCGGCGCCCTGCCCCGGGCCGGCCGGGTTGCGCGCCGCCCGGTCCGGGCTTTGGCCTTAGACTTGGTCCCAAAACAGCGGTGCGCCACCGCCCAAGCCCGCGGCCTCTGGCCGGGGCGCGGCCCGCGCGTCGCCCGGGAAGGCGCGCCATCGACGCCGCCGGGAACGACAAGAACTACAGAGGTTGAACATCGTGCTGCAAGCCACGGCGCCGCCAGGCCATGCCCTGAAAGACCGGCAGGTCATCTACCAGGCCAATCTGCACATGCTGGCCCTGGCCCTGCTGATTTTCGGCAGCACAGGGCTGCTTGGCCGGCTGCTGTTCCTGCAGCGCCCCTTCGGCAGCGAGCTGCTGCCCCTGGCCGGCAGCGCCATGGTCGGCATCCTGGCCGGGCTGGCCCTGGCCGCCGCGGCGCGCCAGGCGCGCCGGCTGTTCGCGCTCGCGGCCAGCCTGCTGGTCGGTCTGTCCCTGTACGCCCTGCTGGCCGGCCAGATGGAGCCGAAGCCCGGCTGGCTGGACCTCCTCCCGCGCCCGACCCTCGCGGTCGCCGGCATGCTGCTGTGCCTCGCGCTGCATCTGTGCCAGAGGGGCGGCGCCGCGCGCCAGCTGGGCCGGGCGCTGGGCGCGGGCCTGGCGCTGCTGGGCCTGGTGTCGCAGCTGGTGCTCTGGTTCCCCGCGCTGGACATGCTGCGCCTGGGCGCCAAGCAGGCCTCCACCGCCTTCGGCATCGGCAACCTGCTGCTGGTCTGGATAGGCACCACGCTGACGCAGTGGCCGGCATCGCCGGCGCGGCCCCTGGACCGCCGCACCGTGGCCGTGGGTGCGCTGGGCGTGCTGGCCACCTGCCTGGCCTGGTTCCTGCTGAGCTACCAGGCGATCCAGTTCATAGGCGAGCGCGGCGAAGCGCTGCTGTCGCGGGTCGAAGCCCGTTCGCAGCAAGGCGTCGATGGGCGCGTGCAGATGCTGCAGCGCATGGCCGAGCGCTGGCAGGTGCTGGGCGCACTGCCCAGCACCGCCTTCTGGGAACAGGAAGCGCGCAGCTACCTGCGCGACATCCCCAGCCTGGCCTTCATCGCGGTGCTCGACACCGAAGGGCAGACCCATTGGCTGGCGGACCGCGGGCCGGGCGAAGCGGACGCGCTGCGGGCCCACGCCGCCGACGCGGCCTGGCGCGCCAGCGTGCAGCAGGCCTCCCGCCCCCGCCTCGACGCGCTGGGCCAGGCCTCGAGCGCCCTGATCGCCCTGCCCTTGCGGCTGGGCAGCCATCCGGGTTGGCTGCTGGTCGCCGGCCTGGACCTCGAGAGCCTGTTCGCGCCGCTCGAGAAGGAACTGGAAGGCTTCGCCCTGCGCGTCGAGGGCGACAAGGGCCTGGTCTACGACTCCGGCAGCCTGCAGCGCTCGCCCCTGAGCACCCTGGTGGTGGAGCGCCACCTGCGCGTGCGTGGCGGCCAGCCGTGGCGCATGCAGATCTACCACCTGGACAGCCCGAGGAAGCTGTTCGTGGCCGGCCACCTGCCCGCCATGGCGATGCTGACGGGCCTGATCGCCGCGCTGTTCCTGATGATCAACCAGAGCCTCAGCGCGCTGGTCCTGGAGCGCTCCGAGCGGCTGGAAGCCAGTCTGGAGGAACAGGCGCGCACCCAGGCCCTGAACCAGCGCATCATGGCGCATTCGCAGGACGTGCTCTGCTCGATCGACGCCCAGGGGCGCTACACCCAGCTCAGCCCGTCCTGCGAGACGGTGTTCGGCTATCGCCCGCAGGAACTGATCGGCCGCAGCCACCTCGACCACATGCTGGCCGAAGACCGCCCGCAGGCCCACGCGGCAGCCCTGGCCGCGATGGCGGGCCACCCGGCCAGCCAAGTCCGCAGCCGCTACCTGCACCCGGACGGACACAGCGTGCATGTGCTCTGGTCGGCGAGCTGGTCGCCGCAGGACCAGACCCTGTTCGCGGTGGCCCACGACGTCACCAAGCTGGCGCACCAGGTGGCCTTCGTCGAGGAGCAGAGCCGGGTGCTGCGCATGATCTCGACCAACCGGCCGCTCGCCGACACGCTGAAGGCGGTCTGCCTGATGGTCGAGGCCCGGGCGCCGGGCGCCCTGTGCTCGGTGCTGCTGACGGACGCCTCGGTCCAGCATGTGCAGGTCGGGGCCGCGCCCAGCCTGCCCGAGGCCTACAACCAGGCCATCCATGGCGCGGCCGTGGGGCCCCGCGCCGGCAGCTGCGGCACGGCCGTGTTCCGCCGCGAAGCGGTGGTGGTGGAAGACATCCGCCTCGACCCCTTGTGGGAGGACTACCGGGAGCTGGCCGAGCGCCACGGCCTGCGGGCCTGCTGGTCCGTCCCCCTGATATCCAAGGACGGCCGGGTGCTGGGCACCTTCGCGATCTACCACCGCCAGCCCCACAAACCCGGCGAGGAGCAGTTGCAGCTGCTGACCGCCACCGGCCACCTGGCGGCCATCGCCATCGAGCGCGACCACGACCAGCGGCGGCTGGAGACCAGCGAGCAGCGCTTCCGCTCGCTCTACACCTTCAACCCCAACCCGGTGTTCTCGCTGGACCTGGACGGCCGGTTCCTGGGCATGAACGCCGCCGGCATCCGGCTCAGCGGCTACAGCGAGGCCGAGGTCACCGGCCAGCCCTGGGCGGCGGTGGTGGTCCCCGAGGACCGCCAGCGCGTGGCCGCCCATTTCGCGGCGGCCCTCGAGGGCCAGCCGCAGCACTACGAGGCGCGCATCCGCGACCGCCGCAACGCGCAGCTGACCCTGGAGGTCACCCAGCTGCCGATGATGGTCGACGGGCAGCTCGTGGGCATGTTCGGCATCGCCCAGGACATCAGCGAGCAAAGACGCTACGAGGAGGAGCTGAGCCACAACGCCAGCCACGACCTGCTGACCGGCCTGCCCAACCGTGCCCTGCTCGAGGACCGGCTGCGCCTGGCCTGCCAGCTGGGCGCCAGGTCCGGACGACAGCTGGCGGTCATGTTCGTCGACCTCGATGGCTTCAAGCCGATCAACGATGCCTTCGGCCATGCCTGCGGCGACCAGATGCTGGTCGAGGTGGCGCGCCGCATGCAGGCCCAGGTTCGCCCCGGCGACACGGTGGCGCGCATGGGCGGCGACGAGTTCATCGTGCTGCTGCAGGACCTGGCCGATGCGGACGACGTGCCGCCCGTGGCGGAGCGCCTGATCGAGGCGATCGCCAGGCCCTACCGGATCGACGGGGTGGAACTGCACGCCACCGCCAGCATAGGCATCGCCCTGGGCGAGGGCACGGTCAAGGAGCCCATGGGCCTGGTCCAGCAGGCCGACCTGGCCATGTTCAAGGCCAAGCAGGAGGGGCGAAACAACTACCAGTGGTACTCCAGCGACCTCAACCACAAGGTCAGCGAGCGCCTGAGCCTGCGCAACGAGCTGCAGAAGGCCATGAACCGCCGCGACTTCGAGCTGTACTACCAGCCCCAGATCGAAGGCGCCAGCGGTCGCGTCGTCGGCATGGAGGCCCTGCTGCGCTGGCGGCATCCCGAGCGCGGCCTGATCTCGCCGGCGGACTTCATCCCGATCGCCGAGGACAGCGGCCACATCGTCGCGCTGGGCCTGTGGGTGCTGGACACGGCCTGCGTGCACGCCGCCGCCTTGGCCGCGCAGGGCTTGCGGGGCCTGGTCGTCGGCGTCAACATCTCGGCCGTGCAGTTCCAGCGCGACAACCTGGTCGCCAGCGTGCGCGCCGCGCTGGAACTGCACGGCCTGGCCCCCGAACGCCTGGAGCTGGAGATCACCGAGAGCACGCTGATGCAGAACTCCGAGCGCGTCCTCGCGACCCTGCACGAGCTCCACGCCCTGGGCGTGCGCATCGCCCTCGACGACTTCGGCACCGGCTTCTCGGGCCTGAGCTACCTCAAGCGCCTGCCGATCGACACGCTCAAGATCGACCGCGCCTTCGTGCAGGAGGTCGACACCGACGGCCACGACGCGGCCATCTCGCAGGCCATCATCGCCATGGCCCACCACCTCAAGCTCAGGGTGATCGCCGAGGGGGTCGAAACCGAGGCGCAGCTGAAGTTCCTGAGGGACCGGGGCTGCGACGAGTTCCAGGGCTACCACTTCGCCCGGCCCATGCCCTTCGAGGAACTCAGGCGCTTCCTCGCCGAGCGCGCGGCGGGCCAGCCCATGGCATGAGCCGGCCGCCGGCGACCGCGGTCAACGGGCCCCTTCGGAGCAGCTCGCCGGCCAGGGCCCGCTAGATATTGCAGTTGGCGCGCACCTCGGCCAAGGTCGTGCGGCCCGCCAGCGCCCGCTCTATGCCGTCCTGGCGCAGCGTGCGGAACTGGCCATGGCGCATGGCGCTGTGGCGCAGCTGCAGGGGCGTGGCGCCGGTCATGATCAGGTGGCGGATCTCGTCGTCCACGACCAGCAGCTCGTGCAGGCCCAGCCGACCCTTGTAGCCGGTGTGCTCGCACTGCGCGCAGCCGGTCGCCCGGTGGCGCCGCAGCCGCCCGTTCACCCCGAAGCGCTTCAGCCAGTCGGCGCGCAGGGCGTCGCCCTGCGGGCGCGTGTCGGCGGGAAAGGCGCCCAGGTACTCCTGCAGCAGCAGCTCCTCTTCGGCCTCGGACACCGGCTGCGGCGCCTTGCAGGCCTCGCAGAGCTGGCGGACCAGGCGCTGCGCGAGCACCGCCAGCAGCGAGTCGGCAAAGCTGAAGGGGTTGAGCCCCATGTCCAGCAGGCGCGTGATGGTCTCAGGCGCGCTGTTGGTGTGCAAGGTGCTGAGGACCAGGTGGCCCGTCAGCGAGGCCTCGACCGCCAACTGGGCCGTTTCCTCGTCGCGCACCTCGCCGACCATGATGACGTCCGGATCGGCGCGCAGGAAGGTGCGCAGCACCTTGTCGAAGCTCCAGCCTATCTTGGGGTTCACCTGCACCTGGCGCAGGTCGGGGTTGGTGATCTCGATCGGGTTCTCGGCGGTCCAGATCTTGCGCTGCGGCGTGTTCAGGTGCTGCAGCACCGAATGCAGCGTGGTGGTCTTGCCCGAGCCCGTGGGGCCCACGCAGAGCACCATGCCGTAGGGACGCTCCACCACCTGCTGCAGTTGCTCGAAATTGGCCACCGACAGGCCCAGCCGGTCGAGAGGCAGCGGCCTGGCCGAGGACAGGATGCGCATCACCACGTCCTCTGCGCCGCCCTGGGTCGGGATGGTGGCCACGCGCAGCTCGATGTGGTGCTGGCTGGAGAAGCGGACAAAGTCGATCTTGCCGTCCTGCGGCTGGCGCCGCTCGGTGATGTCGAGGTCGCACATGATCTTCAAGCGTGCGACCAGCGCGGTCCGATAGCTTTGCGGCAGCTCCATGTAGGGCACCAGCACGCCGTCCTTGCGGAAGCGGATGCGCACCTTGCGCCGGACATGGGAGGTCTCGATGTGGATGTCGGACACGCCCTGGCGGTGCGCCTCGACGATCATGGCGTTGATCAGCAGCACCAGCGAGTTGTCGGACTGCTCGATCAGCGCCCCGTCGTCGTGGCTCCCGTCCGACTCCTGCTCCAGCGTTTCCAGCAGCCGGCTGACCGCGCCGGAATCCTGCGCCGACTCCTTGCGCTGCTCCTCGACCGCCGAGGAGGACGCCTCCGGCCCGTCGAACCCGGCGCGTGCGTAGGCCTGGGCCACCGCATCCGACAGCTCGCCGCCGCCGGCAATCGCCGTGAGCACCTTGCTTTGGGCCACGAACTCCAGCTCCTCGATGGTGGCCCGGCGGGACGGATCCTCGGCGGCCACCACCAGCAGGCCGTCGCGCGCCAGCAGCGGCAACACGTTCAGGCGGCTGGCCACCGCATGGGGCACCTTGCGCACGGCGTCCACATCCAGGGGAAACGAGTCAACGTTCACCACCGGGAAGCCCATCTTGTGCGCCAGCGCCGTCTGCAGGTCGCGGCGCGACAGCTTGCCACCGCGCACCAGCAGCTCGCCCAGCGGCACCCGGCGGTCGCGCTTTTGCTGCTCCAGGGCATCGTCGATCTGCGCCTGCGACACCAGGCCCAGCGCAAGCAGCGAATCGCCGATGCGCACCAGCGGCATCTTGGACTGCTGCTCCAGTGCCAGCAGCAGCTGATCGGGTGAAACCACCTCCTGCTTCACCAGGTAGTCGCCCAGCCGGCGCTCCCGCAGCGCCGTCTGCTCCTGCACGGCCTGCGCGATTTGCGTCTCGCTCAGCGACTGCTGCGCGACCAGGACGGTGCCCAGCCTATCCCCCACGTGCAGCCCGCGGCAGACCTCGCGCGGGTAGAACAGGCGCTGCACCCTGTCCTGCTCGTCCAGCGGGTGAAACAGGAACAATCCGGCGTCGTTTTCCACATAGCCTATGGTTTCGCCTTCGCGCGGGGTGCCGTCGGCCAGCTCCAGCCGGTACTGGATCCGGGCGCGGTAGGCCAGCAGGTCGTCATGCGCGGACCTGCGTTCCGGCCGCCCCGCCTGCAGCGGCTGCGGCGCCAGCGGCGGCGCCAGCGTGATGCGGCGGATCGCGTCAAAGCGCAGCGGCGCCGGGGCGCGTCCACCGGGCACATGGACCAGCGCCGCGCGACTCCCGGCGTCCAGCCCCATCAGCAGCCCCCGCAGGACATGACCGTTCACGCCCTCGACCTCGCAGGCCAGGGATCGCCCCTGCGAGGCGACCGTGGCGTAACTGGCATAGGGCGGAGTGGGCCAGCTGAGGGGGGGATCGGCCGGGGGGTGCGGCGGGATCGCCGCCATGGGTGAGGTACCAACAGGGCTCATGGATCTCGGGCTGGGTAGAAACGGGGGGCCAATGGCGTCGATGCGGATGCCGCCACTGTACCGCCTGCAAGGCTGATTCGTGCCGGCGCCCACCCGGCAGGCCGACCCGACAGCCCCTTGCCGGTAAAATCACGCCATCGTCCGGCTGCTGGCCCCTCGCCCGGACCGGCACCCGGTCCGCGCCGCCCAGGCGCCCGCGCGCCCTGCCCTCATCTTCTGGAACCCTCGTGTCCTACGCCCAAGAAACGCGGCGCCGCCGCACCTTTGCCATCATCTCCCACCCCGACGCGGGCAAGACCACGCTGACGGAAAAGCTGCTGCTGTTCTCGGGCGCGATCCAGATCGCCGGCTCGGTCAAGGCGCGCAAGGCCAGCCGCCACGCCACCTCGGACTGGATGGAGATCGAAAAGCAGCGCGGCATCTCAGTGGCCTCGTCGGTGATGCAGATGCTGTACCGCGAGCACGTGGTCAACCTGCTGGACACGCCCGGCCACAAGGACTTCTCGGAAGACACCTACCGCGTGCTCACCGCGGTGGACTCGGCGCTGATGGTGATCGACGCCGCCAACGGCGTGGAAAGCCAGACGCGGCGCCTGATCGAGGTCTGCCGCCAGCGCGACACGCCCATCATCACCTTCGTCAACAAGATGGACCGCGAGGTGCGCGACCCGCTGGACATCCTGGACGAGGTCGAGCGCGAGCTCGGCATGCCCTGCGTGCCCATGACCTGGCCGGTCGGCCAGGGCAAGCATTTCGGCGGCATCATCAACCTGCGCAGCCAGACCATGACGGTGTTCGAGTCCGGCAGCGAGCGCCGCCCGCAGGACTTCGAGACCCTCCCGCTTTCGGATACGGCGACGCTGAAGGCGCGCTTCGGCAGCGAGTGGGACGCCGCACTCGAGAGCATGGAGCTGGCAACCGGCGCCTCGCCGACCTGGGACCACGAGGCCTTCCTGGCCGGCAAGCAGACCCCGGTGTTCTTCGGCTCGGGCGTGAACAACTTCGGCGTGATGGAGGTGCTGGACGCCCTGGTCGACCTGGCGCCGCCCCCAGGCCCGCGCAAGAGCTCGCTGGTCGCCAACAAGCAGACCGTCGAGAAGATCATCCAGCCCGATGACGAGGGCTTCTCCGGCGTGGTGTTCAAGGTCCAGGCGAACATGGACGCGAACCACCGCGACCGCATCGCCTTCGTGCGCATGGCTTCCGGCAAGTTCACGCCGGGCATGAAGCTCAAGGTGCAGCGCACCGGCAAGGAGCTGCGCCCGACCTCGGTGGTCACCTTTATGTCGCAGCGGCGCGAGGCCGTCGACGAGGCCTACGCGGGCGACATCATCGGTTTCACCACGCACGGCGGCGTGCAGCTGGGCGACACCATCACCGACGGCGCCAGCCTGCAGTTCACCGGCCTGCCCTTCTTCGCGCCCGAGCTGTTCATGACCGTGATCCTCAAGAACCCGCTGCGCACCAAGCAGCTGCAGACCGGGCTGGAGCAGCTCGGCGAGGAAGGCGCGATCCAGGTCTTCAAGCCCGAGGTCGGCGGCCCCATGCTGCTGGGCGCCGTGGGCCAGCTGCAATTCGAGGTGGTGCAGCACCGCCTGAAGGCCGAGTACGACTGCGACGTGCGGCTGGAAGGCTGCCAGTACACCGGCGCGCGCTGGATCACCGCCGACACGCCGGCCGAGCTGCGCGAGTTCATGAACGCCTACCCGCAGCGCCTGGCCAAGGATGCCGCGGACACGCTGGCCTACCTCTGCACCAGCCCCTACGACGTGCGCCTGGCGCAGGAGCGCTTTCCCAAGATCCACTTCCACCCGCTGCGCGAGCATGCGGGCCTGGCGCTGCAGAGCGCCGGCTGACCCCCCCGGGCCGGGCCGCGACCATGCTGCCGCTCGCGCACTGGCCCGCGGCCGAGCGCCGGCAAATCGCCGGCGTGTTCACCGACATCGACGACACGCTGACCACGGCCGGCGCGATCACGCACCAGGCCTCGAGGCTTCGACCACCGTTCGCCGCCGCGACGCGACTCAATTTGGGCGAATGTTCTGGTTCATGTGGAAGAAATTGCTCGGGTCGTACTTTGTCTTGAGCTCCTGGAGGCGACGGTAGTTGGGCCCATAGGCGGCGGCGGTCGGATCGCCCGTCTCGTCATCGGACAGGTAATTCACATAACGACCAGAGGCCATGAAGGACTCCATCGCCGCGTACGTTTCCCGGGCCCACGCGATGCAGCGTTCAGTATGGGCCGGATCGATCCATTCGGAGAGCACGAGAAGGTTGTGACCGTCGGCGCGGTGTGGGAAGGCGGTGTCGCTAGCGCCCACCCGCGTTGCCGCGCCGTGGAAGTGCTCGAGGAGCAGTTGGCCCATCGGCGTAGGGCAGCGAGCGAAGCAGTCGATCATCGTATCGATGGCATCGTCGCTCAATTGCGCGAGGAAGCTCGACTTCCAATAGTTGAGCGCCCCTTTGGGAAAGCCTGCGTCGAGCATCCCGTTGAGCTGACAGTAAGGCATCGGGCCGATGGCATCCACCACCGGGGAGCCGAATTGCTTGAGCGGCCGCGTCGCCGTTTCGCCGATGTCGAGCACGCCACAGTGACACGTCACCATAGCCACCAGCTTCGCGCCCGATCCGTCGGGAGCGTGAACGAGCCCCCCGAACACAGTCATCTCATCAGGCAGCGACGCGGTGAAATCGCGGAAGAACCTCAGCACGTCACGAGCGTGTTCGAATGGATGTGCGACCAACCCGCCGGTGATCGCAGGCCCAACCGGGTGAAGCTGATACTCGAATGAGGTCGCCACGCCAAAGTTGCCCCCTCCGCCTCGAAGGGCCCAGAACAGATCGGGTTCCTCATCCTTGTTCACGCGCAACACCCGGCCTTCGGCGGTGACGAGCTCGACGGCGCGAAGGTTGTCGAGCGCCAATCCGTACTTGCCCATCAGCCAGCCCAGTCCACCGCCGAGGGTAAGCCCCGCGATGCCGGTGCTAGACACCACGCCGCCCGTGACCGCCAGGCCGTGCAGCTGCGTCTCGCGGTTGAACTCGGCCCAGGTGACGCCGCCTTGGGCCCGCGCGATACGGGTATGCGGATCAACGTGAATGCCTTTCATCGGCGCCAGATCGATCATCAGCCCAGCGTCGACGGTTGCGCGCCCCGCCACGTTGTGGCCGCCGCCACGGACAGCCACCTCGAGATTCAGCTTTTGCGCAAGCTTGACCGCGTCCACGACGTCGGCCACGCCACGGCATCGGGCTATCAATGCAGGGCGTTTGTCAACCAAACCGTTGTGCACTTTCCTTGCCTCCTCGTAGCCTGCGTCGGTGGGCTGGAGGAGTTGCCCCGAGAACCTGCTGGCGAGCTCGGTAACAGTGTCGGCGAGGGATGATGTCATGACCTTTTGCTCCTTCGAATCTGAAAGGACCGTCAACGTTCGAGCTGAGCCGTCCGCAGCGGACGGACGCCTTGCTCGCTTGGCCGATGATGAACAAGCTCAGTCAGGCTGGCAAGGCGGCCGGCCGTGGAGGGGCGCCTCTCGCAGGGTCAGGCTGCATCACGTACGCGGGCCAACCTCTTTGACTCTCTGCTTTTCCCCATGAAGTTCGACATGTCAGCCCAACCGCCCAGCCTACGCTGACGGGGGTTGCAGGCGGCTCAAGACATCAAGCATTCCAGGAGAGGTATCGGTGTGGTGGTGGATGAGCTTCCATCCACCGGCTTCGCGCTTATAGATGTTGGTGACTCGATGCTCGAGGCTGACATGGTGCCCCGCCATCTTGAACTCACCATGCTCTACGCCCAATTCATAGGCCATGTCGCCGAGCACTTGAATGAACTGGTCGTTCAGGCCGATCTTGGCGTCTGCTGCCATGCCTGCTACTTGGTCAAATGAGTCCCGTACCGCGTCCCAGCCCGTGGTTCGGCCACCAATGGGATGCATCGCCGTCACCGTAGGACCGTGGGACCACGCATCGGACATTGCACCCTTTTCGCCGTTACCCATGCGATTCAACGCAGCATAGAACTTCTCAGAAGCTTCACGGACGTCACCTTCCGCTGACATGGTTAGTCTCCTTACGTCGATGCCCATCTGGGGCGCGCGCGCCGGATCGGTACGGCACGATCGGGGCTGATGCTTGCCGGTATCTTCAGGAATTTAGAACAACAGCTTCGCCCAGTGTCAGATGCCTTTCAGTGCGAAAGAAGGTATTAGAAGTCTCGATGCCTGACGAGTCAAGCGGCTGCGGCCCCTTGGGCCTGGGCGGTGGAACACGGCAGTCGGCCATGGAGCGATGGACGTCGTTGCGGCGAGGCCGGAAAGGTCGACGGACGCGCGGCAACATGTCGGGCAGTTGGCCGCTGATGTCCGCGATGTGCCCATTGCGGTCGCTCGCGCTGCGCAAGACCGGACGCCCGCGGTCACGCAGCATCGGCCACCTCCGGTCATCCGTGCCTCAAGAAGAACCAGCCGCCAACGGCCGGTTTCAAGGTAGAGCTCCTACGGGAGCAGGCCCACGAGGTCTTTTTTGGGTCAGACAGCGCCCGGGGGCGCTGTGAATGGGCTTTGTCAGACCTCGAGTTGTTCCGCAAGGTCCAATGCGTCGTCTACCTCGATACCCAAATAGCGCACCGTGCTCTCCAGCTTGGTATGCCCGAGCAAGATTTGGACTGCCCGGAGATTCCTGGTCTTCTTGTAGATCATCGACGCCTTGCTGCGGCGCATGGAATGGGTCCCGTACTCCCTCGAGTCAAGTCCGATCTGATCTACCCATCCATGCAGGATCCGGCCGTACTGGCGGGTGCCAATGTGCGGGGACCGGTGAACTCGGCTGGGAAACAGGTAATCATCCGAGCGCAGGCCGGCCTCACGAATCCACGCCTCCACGGCTTCCCGGGTGGTTGGTGTGATTTCGAACTGGACGGGTCGCTGGGTCTTGCTCTGCATGACGATGGCCCGATTTGCGACTCTGTCACCGTGGCAAACGTCCCTCACACGGAGTGCGACGAGATCGCACCCTCGAAGCTTGCTATCGAAGCCAAGGTTAAACAGCGCGAGCTCCTTAATACGATGCTGCATCTGAAGGAGAAGCCGGATCGCCCAGATGTCCTTCGGCTTGAGCGGCGCCTTTTGTCCAACCAGCTTGCCCTTGTTCCAGGGTTCACGCCTTGCGGTCGTGGCTATTGCATCCATCATGGTCTCCTAGGAAAGAGGACGGGGCTCCGTCCATCCAGCGAGACCAAGGCCACCCCTGGCACCCGCCGGATCCATGACTGCGTACCAGCGTACTGCGGATCCTGTCCGAGGAATGAGAACTTACAGCTTATCAATGCGCTGCAGAGTTACAAAATAGAGACAATTCAGGCGTTGACCTGTGTGCTCGCCATTGATCTCCGCTACCATGAATAAAAATATCTAGGACTCCAGGGAGGGAGCAAGAATGAGCGCAAGCGCTGCAGTTGAGGCCTGCGCGTTAGATGAGGCAGTCCGGGATATCCGGGGGACGGCGAACAACCAATCCATCTTGGGGGCACTTGCTGCCCTGTGCTCCATCGCCAGATTCCATCTGGTCGCGGCCGACCCGGCCACGTTGGCCCACCAACTGGGTATCTCCTCTACTGAGGCCGTGAGCTCGGCCGTGCTGCTACGTGCGGCAAAGCATCTTGGTCTCAAGGCCAAACTGTCGAGCACTACGGTAGGCCGTCTCTCTCTGACCCCTCTTCCTGCCTTGGCGCTGATGCGTTCGGAAGACGGAGCTCCGCGTGTCGTCATCCTGGCCCAGTGCGACAGCAAGCGCGTGCTGCTGCAGGACCCGTCCGCTACAGCAGTGGGCGGCGCCGGCCGCCCCACCATCGAGTCGGTCGAAGCTTTTGCCGCTCAGTGGACCGGTGAACTCATCCTGATCACCAGCCGCGCGAGCCTGGCGGGTGAACTCGCACGCTTTGACTTCTCCTGGTTCATCCCCAGTCTGGTCAAGTACCGCCGGCTCCTCGGTGAAGTGCTGCTCATCTCCTTCATGCTGCAGCTGTTCGCTCTCGTCAGCCCACTGTTCTTCCAGGTCGTCATGGACAAGGTGCTGGTGCACAAAGGCGTGACCACGCTGGACGTGCTCGTCATCGGCCTATTCGTGGTCGTCGTCTTCGAGAGCGTGCTGAATGGCCTGCGCGCCTACGTCTTCAGCCACACCACCAGTCGTATCGACGTGGAACTCGGCGCCCGCTTGTTCCGCCACCTGGTGCAGTTGCCTCTGGCCTACTTCCAGGCGCGCCGCGTGGGCGACTCGGTGGCGCGCGTGCGCGAGCTGGAGAACATCCGCAGCTTCCTTACCGGCAATGCGCTCACCGTCGTGCTCGACGTATTTTTTTCCATCGTATTCATTGCCGTCATGCTGCTGTACAGCGTGCCGCTCACCCTCATCGTGCTCGCGAGCCTGCCGCTGTATTTCGGCTTGAGCCTGCTCGTCGTGCCCGTCTTGCGCCGGCGCCTGGATGCCAAGTTCGCGCGCGGGGCGGAGAACCAGGCCATGCTGGTGGAAACCGTCACCGGTATCCAGACCGTCAAGGCCACGGCCCTTGAGCCTGCCTTCGCTCGCCGCTGGGAGAACCAACTCGCCGCCTATGTCTCGGCCAGCTTCAAAACACAAAGCCTTGCAGCCTGGGCGCACGAAGGCGTCAACCTCATTGGCAAGTTGGTCAACGCCGCCACGCTCTGGTACGGGGCCCATCTGGTGATGGGTAACGAGTTGACTGTGGGCCAGTTCGTCGCCTTCAACATGTTCGCCCAGCGCGTGGCTCAGCCCATCATGCGCATGGCCCAGTTGTGGACGGACTTCCAGCAAACCGGTATCTCGGTGGCCCGCCTGGGCGACATCCTCAACACCCGCACCGAGGTGCCGCCTGCGAACGCGGCCCAATTGCCTCCCGTCAAAGGCCGCATCACGCTCGATGGCGTCACCTTCCGCTACCGGCCTGAAGCCTCGCCAGCACTCAACAACATCAGCCTCGATATGCAGCCCGGCGAAATCGTCGGCATCGTGGGCCGCTCGGGCTCCGGCAAGAGCACCCTTACCAAGCTCGTGCAGCGCCTGTACGTGCCCGAGCAGGGCCGGCTGCTGGTGGATGGCATCGACATCAGTCTGATCGACGCCGCCCAGCTGCGGCGACAGGTCGGCGTCGTGCTGCAAGAAAACCTACTGTTCAACCGCAGCGTGCGCGAGAACATCGCCATTGCCGACCCGGCTGCCCCCATCGAGGCCGTTGTTCATGCCGCGCAACTGGCCGGCGCGCACGATTTCATCAGCGAACTGCCCGAAGGCTACGACACCCTCGTGGGCGAACAGGGGTCATCGCTCTCCGGCGGCCAGCGTCAGCGTATCGCCATTGCGCGGGCCCTGTTTACTAACCCGCGCATCCTGATCCTGGATGAGGCTACCAGCGCACTCGACTATGAAAGCGAGGCCATCATTCAGCGCAACATGGCCCAGATCTGTCGTGGCCGCACCGTGCTCATCATTGCGCACCGCCTGTCGGCTGTGCGGCACGCCCAACGAATCATCGTCGTGGACAAGGGCCGCCTCGTGGAGGCCGGCCCGCACGACCTACTGGTCAAGCAGCCCAAGGGCCTGTATGCGCACCTATGGCGCATGCAGGATGGCAGTCGCCCGGCCGACGGAGATGAGGGATGAGCGATACCGCCCTGAAGCACCCGGCGCGAGAGCTGCTGGCCCGCTACGGCGCCATCTTGCGTGCCGCCTGGCAGGCTCGCCATGAGCTCGCGGGCCCATCGCGGCTGGCCGACGAGATTGCGTTCCTGCCTGCGGCGCTCAGCCTGCAAGAGACCCCGGTGCACCCGGCGCCGCGCCGCCTCGCCTGGGCCATCATGGCGCTGTTCGTTCTGGCCCTGGTCTGGTCCATCGTTGGGAAGATCGACATCGTGGCCGTGGCGTCGGGCCGCATAGTCGTGAGCGATCGCACCAAGCTCATCCAGCCGCTGCAGACCAGCGTGGTGCGTCGCATCATGGTCAAGGACGGCGATCGTGTGCACGAAGGCCAGGTGCTGGTGGAGCTGGATCCCACCATCGCCAGTGCGGACAAGGCCAGTGTCCGTGAGCAGTTGAGTTCGACGGTCAGCGAGGCGCTGCGCACAGCCGCGCTGCTCAAAGGGCTGGATGGCGGCCGCGTACCGACGCTGGACGACTCCCATGCCGATGCCACCATGCGCGCCCAGCTGAGCGCGGAGTGGCAGGACATCACAGCCAAACTCGCGAGGCTCGACGCCGAAGCTGCGCGTCGAAGGGCAGAAGTGGGGACTGTGCTCGAGAGCATTGCCAAACTCGAGGCCACCGTGCCCATGGCCCGCGCGCGCGAAGCCGACTTCCGGAAGCTCGTGGACCAAGGCTACATCTCCGGCCATGCCACGCAGGACAAGACCCGCGAGCGTATCGAGCTGGAGCGTGACCTGGCTACGTTGCGTGCTCGGCTGATCGAAGCGCAGTCTGCTCTAAGCGAAAGTCAGCAGAGCAAGGCCGCATACCTGGCCGAAACCCGCCGCACGCTCTACGACCGCCACGCCCAGGCGAACTCGAGGCGACAGCAACTCGCGCAGGAAGACACCAAGGCCAGCCAGCGCGAGCGCCTGACCCAGCTCACCGCCCCTGTCACCGGCATGGTGCAGCAATTGGCTGTGCACACCGCTGGTGGCGTAGTCACGGAGGCGCAGCCACTCATGGTGATCGTGCCGGAGGAGGCGCAGGTGACGGCCGAGGTGACGCTGGACAACAAAGACGTGGGTTTCGTGAATGCGGGCCAGGGGGCGGAGATCAAGCTGGAGACTTTCCCGTACACGCGCTATGGAACGGTGCCTGCCACCGTGCATCGCGTGACGGCCGATGCGGTGAACGACGAGAAGCGAGGAGCGGTTTTCCCCGTCACGCTCGCACTGGGCCAGCACCAGATTGCCGTTGACGGTAGGCCCATTCACCTAAGTCCAGGCATGAACGTGACGGCAGAAATAAAGACCGGGCAGCGGCGGGTTATTGAATACCTGCTTAGTCCGATTCGGCGAACAGGCAATGAGAGTTTTGGGGAGCGATAGATTGTTGCGCCGGCTATTTTTGGGGGCGAGGTGGTAATTTATAAACATCACCGACCGAGCGCAAGTGGTTTTCGCCTTCGGACGATTCGCTCTTAAAGTGCTCTTAAAAATTTTTCATCGTTTCTTGCTGACCTCGTTTGGTGAGAATTTTTTGTGGACAATGGCCTGAAAAATGTGAACTGCTTTTGAGGAGCAACTATGCGGAATTTTGTATTCTGGTTATTGGTCGTTATGGCGGCTTGGGCGCCAATGTTTAGTCTTGGATATTACGTAAACGGTGGTCAAGAAGATCGCTTGGATAGCGCGCTTTCGAAGATGACCCGCAGCGGTAGCTTCGCACGGCGTTGCCTGGGTGGTTTCCTTCACTTGTTGATGGGGAAGATCAGCCGCTGGGTTTTCTCTGTCATTGGTTTCTTGGGGTTATTTATTGCCAAATTGGGAAGCTTACTGTGAACTTTGCCGACGCGATTTCGACAACTCAAACAGCGGCAGCTCTGGCTGCGCGCATGATGGGCGGCCCGTTTGCAGCAGGGTTCGCCAATTTTCTACTGGGTCAAGCAAGCTTCACCGCGCAATTGGCCGATTTGGGGCAGAAGATTCAGGATGGCACGGCGATGCCTTCTGACTATGCCGATGTTTTTCAGGCGGGCGGGAATATTCTCACAGGGCTTGGAGTAATGACTGGGCTAGCCGGTCCAGTTACGCTCGGTGTCTGGACTGCGGTAGGAATTGGACTCTTTGTTTACAAGTACAAAGAGGAAATCTCTGAGACGTGGAACGCCTTGGGCACACAACCGTATCAGTGGAAATACGATTTGCCTGCTGACTTTCAGGTCGAAATTGATCGTCAAGCCCAGGCTTTATTCAATCCGTTTGATTCCTACGATACCAACTCGCAGATTAATGGCGTTAGGGAGGCGCTGATTAATTCGGCTCGACATCCTTTGGCCTCAATGAAATCAATGAGTTATGAAGGATAAGGTGCTTAAAAAGTGAATTAATCAGCGCTTCCTTAGTTCCACGACCAACGCCTCATTTACCTCGGCTCGCAACTTTGTCATCCAGCGCGACCCCCTGATCCTGGACCTCGACGGCGACGGGTTGGAATTGGTCGGCGCCTCGGGCAACATCTTGTTCGACCACAACGCAGATGGCATCAAGACCGGCACGGGCTGGGCCGGGGCGGACGACGGCATACTCGTGCGCGACCTCGATAGCAACGGTAGCATTGACAGCGGCCGGGAGCTCTTTGGCGTTGACACCGTCAAGAGTAACGGGGCACTCGCCACTCACGGCTTCGACGCCCTGGCGGACCTGGATAGCAACGCCGACGGTTTCGTCAACAGTTCCGATACGGCCTATGGCGAGCTCAGGATCTGGCAGGACGCTAACCAGGACGGCATCAGCCAGGCCGGTGAACTCAAGACTCTGGCCGAGCTCGGCATCACCAGCATCGGAGTTACCGGAAGCGCTACTGGTCCCCAAGCAGGCCAAGTCATCAACAACAACGCGGTCGCGTTGTCCACGACCTATACAGGAGATGGTGAGTCCAGAACCGTGGGCGCCATCGACTTGGAATCCAACGATTTCTACACCGAATTCCCTGCGGAATTGGTCGACGAAAACGGCAATCCCGTGGCCATTACCGAACAGGCGCAAGGCCTGCCTCAAATGAGCGGCTCGGGCATGGCGCGCAACATGCGCGCGGCCGCGAGCCTGGATGGAGAATTTGCCACCGCTCTGGCAGGTTTCGCCGCGGCCTCGACGCGCAGCGAGCAACTCGCACAGCTCGACGGCCTCATCACGCTGTGGGGCAAGACCTCCACGTACTGGAGCACGCTGGGCGAGTCGCTGGGTGGGACCTTCACGCTTCATCTGCCCAGCGACGGCTCGGGTTCAGGCTGGAGCAGTGTCGAAGGCCCCGAAGGTGACGGCTCCTACCTGATGCCCGTGACGCCTGAAGCGGCGGAATACCTCAACATGATCGCGGTGCTCGAGGTGTTCAACGGGAGTCGGTTCTACAGTAACGGGCAAGGGGAAGGCGCGCAGGCCCAGATTTCCCCATTCGTGGTTGGACAGGATGTTGAATACAACGGCGTCGTTGGCCGGCACTACCACATCACCGTACCGGCGCAGCAACTGGCTCTGCTGGAGCAGGCCTACGATGCACTTAGGCAAAGCGTCTACGACGCCCTGGTGCCCCAAACCCGCCTGAAGCCTTACCTGGATGCCATCGCCCTGAACATCGATGAGAGCGGCATCGCATTCGACACCACGGCGGTGGGGGCCTTGCTGGAATCGGCGAGGTCGGCCGACGCATCCACGGCCTTTGCCGACTTGGTGGAATTGAATCAGCTGTGCTACCAGACCTTGTCGAGCGTGGGTTTCGATGCTTTTGGTCTGCTGCGCGGCTGGGCATCCGAGCTGCTGCCGGAATCGCCCATCTGGGCAGAATTGGCGACGCTCAATGTTCACGTCAACAGCAACCAAGCTGGGACGAGCGCACACGACACCTACATCCTCGACGGCGTCAACGACACGGTTGAAGCCGGCGACGGAAATGACCGGATCTTCGGCGGCGGCGGCAACGATGTGCTGATGGGCGGCCTCGGCGACGATGTGATCGACGGGAGCTCGGGCAACGACGAACTGGCGGGCGAGTATGTCAACAGCTTTCAGGGCTGGTTTGCCGGGGGTGGCAATGACACCTACCTTTTCGGCCGAGGCGATGGACAGGACATCGTGTACGACACGGATACGACGGTTGGGAATGTGGACACGCTGATGTTCAAGTCGGGCGTCGCCCCCAGCGACATCCTGATGAGCCGCCTGGGCGATTCCTTAGTGCTGAAGATCGCCGGGACGACCGATCAAGTCACACTCCACAACTACCTTCAGAGCGATGGCGCGTCGTCCTGGGCCATCGAGCAGATCGGGTTTGCCGACGGCACGGTCTGGGATGTGGCAACCGTCAAAGCCAAACTCCTGACGGGTGGCGACGGCAATGACGCCATCCTCGGCTATGCCAGTGCCGATTCCATCACAGGCGGATTGGGCAACGACAACCTCCAAGGCGCTGGCGGCGACGACCTTGTCGACGGTGGTGATGGAGACGACGCCGTTTACGGCGATGGCGGCAAGGATACCCTGCTGGGTGGCTCCGGCAACGACCAGATCATGGGCGGCGCGGGCGACGACACCATGGATGGCGGCGCCGGCAACGACACGCTGTCAGGGGAATATCACAACACTTTCCAGGGTTGGTATGGCGGCGCGGGCAACGATACCTACCTCTTCGGGCGCGGCGACGGCCAGGACACTATCTACGACCTGGACGGCACAGCCGGCAACCTGGACACGATTGTTTTCAAGACCGGCGTGTCCCCGGGAGACGTACAGGTCAGCCACTCGGGCAATGATCTGTTGTTCAAGATTGCAGGGACGACCGACCAGTTGACAGTGAGGAACCATTTTGCGGATGACACCGCTGGTGCCTGGGCGATTGAAGGCATTCGTTTTGCGGACGACACGGCAACCACGTGGTCCATGACCGACGTCAGAACGATGGCGCTGACCGGCGGTGCGGGTGACGACTTGATCCATGGCTTTGCGAGCGATGACCTGCTGTCAGGCAATGATGGGATGGACATGCTGTACGGTGATGGCGGCAACGACGTGATCGCCGGTGGCGCGGGCTCGGATGCTCTATGGGGTGAGGCCGGCAATGACCAACTCGATGGCGCCGATGGGGCCGACTACATGCACGGTGGTACAGGTGACGACACATTCGACGGCGGCAGCGGCAACGACGTCATGATCGGTGACTACTACGATGCCTACTGGAATACTTACAGCGGGATCGGAAACGATACCTATCTGTTCGGCCGCGGCGACGGGCAGGACACCATCTACGAAAACGACACCGCGGTCGGCAACCTGGACAAGCTGATCTTCAAGGCGGGCGTGATGCCCGGCGACGTGGTGGCCAGCCGATCTGGCAACGATCTGATTCTTCAAGTCAACGGAACCACCGACCAAATCACGGTCAGCAACTATTTCCTGAACGAAAGCACGGGCGACTGGTTTGTCGAGGAAGTCCGATTTACCGATGCACCCGCGACGGTTTGGCGATCCGCCGAAATCAAGAATCTGGTCCTGCTCAGTGGCGGTTCGGGCAACGACGCCATCGTGGGTTACGCCTCCGATGACGTGTTGATGGGCTATGGCGGAAATGACACCCTGAGCGGAAGAGCCGGCAACGACACCTTGTACGGCGGCAACGATAACGATACCTTGAACGGGGAGGACGGAGGCGACATCCTGTATGGCGAGGCGGGGGCTGACAGCCTCAAGGGCGGCGCTGGTGCTGACACGCTTTACGGTGGAGCCGATGGCGACAACCTCCAAGGCGGGGATGGCAGCGACACCCTTGACGGCGGCACAGGCAACGACGTCCTGATAGGCAACTACTACGATGGCTACTGGAACACCTACAACGGGGTCGGAAACGACACCTACCTGTTCGGCCGTGGCGACGGGCAGGACACCATCTACGACAACGACACCACGGCCGGCAATCTCGACAAACTGATTTTCAAGGCGGGGGTGCTGCCCAGCGACGTAGCGGCCAGCCGGTCGGGATCTGACCTGATTCTGAAGATCAATGGAACCACGGATCAGGTCACGGTGAAGAGCTACTTCACCAGCGACGCCGCCGGCGGATGGACAGTAGAGGAGATTCGCTTCACCGATGACGCCGCCTCCGTTTGGAACGTGGCCTATGTCAAGACGGCGGTCCTGTCCGGAGGCTCCGGTAACGACACCCTGGTTGGGTATGCATCCAATGACGTCATGTCAGGCAATGACGGTAACGACACGATGTCGGGCGGTGACGGAAACGACACGCTCAACGGCGGTGCGGACGCAGACAGCCTGAAGGGCGAGAACGGCAACGACACCCTGAATGGTGGTGACGGTGCCGACTACATGCAAGGCGGAGCTGGCAGTGACGTCTTCGATGGCGGAACCGGAAACGACACGCTGATCGGCAACTACTACGATGGCTACTGGAATACCTACAACGGTGTCGGCAGCGATACCTATCTGTTCGGCCGAGGCGATGGTCAGGACACGCTCTACGACTACGACACGACTTCGGGCATTATCGATCGGCTCGTTTTCAAACCGGGTATCGCAGCCGAGGATGTGCAGGTGACCGCATCCGGGAACCATCTGATCCTGAAAGTCACCGGCACCACCGATCAGATCACGCTCGCCAACTATCTTTCGGGAGACGGCGCTGGTGGGTGGGCCATCGAAAACATCTCCTTCAGTGACGGTACTGTCTGGGATGTCACGACTGTTCAGGCCATGCTGGCGACAAATGTCCAGAACGGCACAGCTGCGGGCGATACGTTGACTGGTACGGCAGGATCGGATCGGCTTCTTGGCGGTGAGGGGGACGACGTGCTGAGCGGTGGGGCGGGCAACGACTGGCTGGACGCTGGCAGCGGCACCGACAACATGTCCGGCGGCACAGGCAATGATGTGTACGTCGTCGACTCGATGTCCGACGCGGTCGCGGAGAATGCCGGCGAAGGCAACGATACGGTTCGATCTTCGGTGTCCTGGACCTTGGGTTCCGAGGTCGAAAATCTGGTGCTGACAGGAAATTCGACGATCGATGGCATTGGCAATGCCCTGGGAAACAGGATTTTCGGGAACTCCGCCGATAACCGGATTGATGGCGGTGCCGGAGCCGACGTCATGGTAGGAGGGGCTGGCAAGGACACCTACGTCATTGACAGCGCGTCCGACATCGTGATCGAAAATGCCGCGGAAGGTGTAGATCAGGTCGAGAGCAGCATTGCGTACACACTGGGTTCAAACCTGGAAAACCTTGTCCTGACTGGCAGCGCCGCCATCAATGGCACGGGCAACGAACTTGCCAACATGTTGACTGGAAACTCGGCAGCGAACATTCTGAGCGGGGGCCTTGGCAACGATACGTATGGGCTCTATCGCGGGGCCGGCATGGACACTGTCCAAGAAAACGACGCCACCGCTGGCAACACCGACGCTGCCCAATTTGATGCAGGCATCGCAGCGGACCAGCTCTGGTTCCGCCAGGTTGGCAACAATCTGGAAGTCAGCATCATCGGGACGTCTGACACCTTCGCCATCAAAGACTGGTACCTGGGCAACCAGTATCACGTTGAGCAGTTCAAGACCAGCGATGGCAAGACCTTGTTGGACAGTCAAGTGCAGAACTTGGTGCAGGCCATGGCTTCGTTCTCCCCACCCGCGGCCGGCCAGACTACCTTACCAGAGAGCTATTCGGCTTCGCTGACGCCGGTGATTGCAGCCAACTGGCAGTAAGTCAGGAGTCGATTAAATCTGAACGGCGGGCGCCCAGCATGGGCGCGACCTCGGAGGTGTGGACGTCCATTTGCTGCCCTTGGTTAGCACCGATAGCTGAGTCGATGCAGCAGACAAGGCGGTCAACGAGACGCGTCAATGTCTGCTATTTCGTAGGCCGATCGGTCGCTAAGGCTGGCAGGGTGGCGGTCAGGTCGGACAAGTCCCGGCCACGTGCGTGCGGAAATTCTTGTATGTCAGATCCGAACCTGGAAAGCTGATGTTCGACTTTGAGCCCATCCCGGCCGACGCCGGGCCCTCGGGAGCGACCGCTGCTTACGAACATCGATTCCGCGCAGTGGTGGCCGACCGGTAGCTTGCTGGGTGGACCTGCCGGTCGGCCAGAGAGCCGCCACGGGCTCCTTTGGGGCGGTCGCGACTTCGAAGGTCCGGTTATCGGAGAGACGGCCGAGCGTCTCTTGATGGCCGTCACTTCCAGTTCGTGGACGGCCGGTCTTTTCGGGTGCGGGCGGCGGAAACGGGTCGCAACCGGCCCGCCACTCAGCAAAGCCTATCCTCCGCATCCTCCTCGTCACCGACACCGAAAGGCTCGCATCCGCGCGCCAAACCGGATGGCGTTTCGCCCTTCGAATGCCTGGCCAAGGAGCGCTTCCTTCGGCCCGCCTCCGTGACCTGGCGCACACAGCCAGCGGCGCGGCGCCGAACCCGGTCCGCTTGCGTCCGGGCCCGGCCCGCGCTATACAGCACCTTGCTCACAACAACACCCGGAGGGAAATCCATGAACAACATGAGCAGCTGGTACCTGCGCCTGGCCGTGCTGTACCTGATCGCCGGCGTGTCGCTCGGCATCTTCATGGCGGCCACCCACAACCCCACGATGAAACCGGTGCACGCCCACCTCAACCTGCTGGGCTGGGTCACCATGGGATTGTTCGGCCTGTTCTACCGCAGCTGGCCGGGCGCGGCCCAGTCCACGCTGGCCAAGGTCCAGTTCTGGATCTACGTGCCGGCGCATTTCGTGCAGATGCTGCTCTTGGCCCTGCTCTACATGGGCAATCCCGCGGTCGAGCCGGCCCTGGCCATGGCCTCGGTGCTGGTCGGCGTGGCCGTGCTGTGCTTCGCGGTCGTGGTCTGGCAGCACACGGACAGCTGAGCGGAGAGCCGCGCCGGGCCCCGGGCCGCTACTGCGGCTTGGCCAGGCCCAGCTTCTCGACCAGCGCCTTCTCCTTCGCGAAGGTGTCCTGGGCGAACTTCTGGTAGGCGGTGGTGCTCATGTACATGGGCACCATGTCGTAGCGCGCCAGCGCCGTCTTGTAGCTGTCCTGCTCCATGGCCTGCTTGAAGGCGTCGTGCAGGCGCTTGACCACGGCCGGCGGCGTGCCCTTGGGCGCGCCCAGGCCGAAGGGCGAGTTCTGCACCAGGTCCAGGCCCAGCTCCTTGAGCGTGGGCGCGTCGGGGAACTTGGCCAGGCGCTCGGCGCCCCAGGTGTTGAGCACGCGCAGCTTGCCGGCCTCGACCTGGGGCGCGAAGCCGGTGGAATCGGCCGCCGCCATGATCTGGCCGCCCAGCACCGACTGCATCAGGTCGGCGCTGCCCTTGTAGGGCACGTGCAGCAGCTCCAGGCCCAGCTTCTGCGCGATCAGCTCCATGGTCAGGTGCGGGCTGGTCAGCGCGCCGGTCGAGCCGTAGCTGAGCTTGCCGGGGTTGGCCTTGGCCCAGGCCACGAAATGGGTCCAGCTCTTGATCGGCGAGTCGGCCGGCACCACCAGGCCGAAGGCGTAGCCGGTCACGTTGAGCACGTAGGCGATGTCCTTGACCGGATCCCAGTTGATCTTGGTGGTGTAGGGCAGTCGGAACACACCCAGCGGGGTCTGCGCCAGCGTGTAGCCGTCGGGCGCGGCGGTCTGCAGCGCCTGGGCCGGCAGGGTCCCGCCGGCGCCGGGCTTGTTCTCCACGACCACGGGCTGGCCCAGCAGCTTGCCCGCGTTGTCGGCGAGCACGCGCATGGTGATGTCGGTCGGCCCGCCGGCCGGGAAGGCCACGAGCAGTTTGATCGGACGGGCCGGAAAGCTCTGGGCGCGGGCCACCAGGGCGGGCGCGGCCAGCGCGGCCCCGGCCAGCTGCACGATGTGACGGCGTTTCATGGTTTCTCCTCGAGCGGTTGGAATGACTCGTGGGATTGGACCCAATCCGCGAGCTCCGGGCAAGCTGGAAAGCCCGCGGACTGTCGCCGAAGCGCCAGCGCGACGCCCGCCGCCGGCTAGCTCTGGCGCGCGATCTCGTCGAGCAGGGCCGCCGCCATCGCGTCGAGCGGCGCGGGCTGGCCCGTGTACAGCTCGATCTGGCCGCAGAACTGGTGCAGCATCATGCGCGTGCCATCGATGGTGCGGCAGCCCAGGTCGGCGGCGTCGCGGATCAGGCGGCTGCGCACCGGGATGAAGGCCGCATCCATGACGAACAGATGCGGCGCCAGCCGGCCGGCGATGGGATTGACGTCGGGCGCCCGGAACCCGGCCGCGGTGGCATTGACCACGCCGTCGAATGCCGAGGCCTCGAAGTCGCTCAGGGCGCCGCCGAAGCGCAGGCCGAAGTCGCGCGCGAGCTGCTCGCCGCGCGCCGCCGTGCGGTTGAACACGGTGACCTGCGCGCCGGCCTGGCGCGCACCGTAGGCGATGGCGCGCGCCGCGCCACCGGCGCCGAGCAGCGCGATGCGCTGCCCGTCCAGGCGCGTCGCCTCCTCGATCGCCCGCACGGCGCCGATGCAGTCGGTGTTGTAGCCGGTCAGCCGGCCATCGACATGGTTGATGGTGTTGACCGCGCCGATCGCGCGCGCGGTGTCGTCGAGCGCGTCGAGGTGGGGGATCACGGCCTGCTTGTGCGGCATGGAGACGTTCATGCCCCTGATGCCCAGCGTGCGGATGGCCTGGATCGCGCCCGGAACGTCCTCGACGCCGAAGCAGACGAAGGTGTAGTCCAGGCCGAGCGCGCGGTAGGCGGCGTTGTGCACCTTGACGTTGAAGCTGAAGGGCGTGCCCATGATGGAGCCGCAGAGCGTGGGGATGGAACGGGGCATGGTGGACTCCGATGAGGTGTGACGGCGCTCAGTCGGCGCTCAGTCGGCGATGCCGGACAGGTCGAAGGCCGCGGCGGGCCGCTCGCCCGCCAGCGCGCGCAGCAGGTTGTGGGTGGCGAGCTCGGCCATGGCGCGGCGCGTCTCGTGGGTGGCCGAGCCGACATGCGGCAGGGCCGTGACCTTGGGGTGGCAGCGCAGGGGCGAATCCGGCGGCAACGGCTCGACGGCGAACACGTCCAGGCCCGCGGCGCGCAGATGGCCGCTGTCCAGCGCCGCGAGCAGCGCCGCCTCCTGCACGATGGCGCCGCGCGAGCCGTTGACGAAGACCGCCCCGGGCTTCATCGCCGCGAACGCGCGCTGGTCCATCAGCCCCCGGGTCTCGCCGGTCAAGGGCAGCGTGCAGGCGACGATGTCGGCGCTGCTCAGCACCTCGTCCAGGTTCGCACGCCTGGCGCGGCCGACCAGCTCGGGCAGCGCCACCTCGAACGGGTCGTGGTAGAGCACGGGCATGCCGAAGCCCAGCGCCGCGCGCCGGGCCACGGCCTGGCCGATGCGCCCGAAGCCGAGGATGCCCAGCGTCTTGCCGTGCACGTCCCAGCCGAACAGCTCCTCGCCGATGTGGCGCGTCCAGCGGCCCTCGCGGACCAGGCTGGACAGCTCGACCAGGCGCCGCGAGCAGGCCATGACCAGCGCGAACACGGTGTCGGCCGTGGTCTCGGTCAGCACGCCGGGCGTGTGGCACAGCCGGATGCCGCGGCGCTTGAGCAGCGCCAGGTCGTAGTTGTCCACGCCCACCGAGATGCTGGAGATCACCTCGAGACGCCCGGCCCCGGCCAGCTCGGCCGCGCCGAGCTTGACGCTGGAGCCGATCAGGCCCTGGGCCGTGGCCAGCGCGTCGCGAAAGCGGCCCTGCTGCTCGGGGCGGCGCGGGTCGGCCACCACCACCTCGTGCTGCGCGGCGATGCGCGCCAGCAGGTCCTCGGGCAGGGCCCGGAACACCAGCACCTGTTTTCTTTCAACGCTCACAATCCCACCTCCTTCAGTTCGTTCCTTGTGGGCAGGCCCTCGGTGTCGCCGATGACCTGCACGGCGCGTGCGCCTATCCAGGCGCCGCGCCGCGCCGCCTCGGCGATGCCGCGGCCCTCGAGCAGGGCGCTGAGCACGCCCACGGCGAAGCCGTCGCCGGCGCCCACGGTGTCGACCACGCGCGCCACGGGCCAGGCCGGCACCTGGCCGCAGCCGGCCTCGCGATCGTCGTAATAGGCGCCGTCGGCGCCGAGCTTGACCACCACGCGCGCCACGCCGCGCTCGCGGTAGAAGCGCGCGATGGCGGCCGGGTCGCGCGAGCCGGTCAGCACGAAGCCCTCCTCCAGACCCGGCAGCACCCAGTCGCATTGCGTGGCCAGCGCGTTCAGCGTGTCGCGCATCAGGGCCGGCGAGGCCCAGAGCGTGGGGCGCAGGTTGGGGTCGAAGGACAGGCTGCGGCCGGCCGCGCGCATCAGCGCGATGGCGCGCCGCGTCACGGCCAGGCAGTCGGCCGAGATGGCGGGGAACACGCCGGTCACATGCAGGTGGCGCGCGCCGAGCAGCCAGTCCGTGTCGAGCTGGGCCACGGTCATGCGGCTGGCGGCCGAGCCCTTGCGGTGGTATTCGACCGGCGGGTCGCTGCCGTCGCTGACCCGGCCCTTGAACTGCCAGCCGGTGCCGGCCTCGCCGCTCAGGGCCACGCGCGAGCAGTCTATGCCCTCGGCCTGCATCTGGGCCAGCAGGTAGCGGCCCATGGAATCGCTGCCCAGCCGGCTGCCCCAGCCGACGCGCAGGCCCAGCCGCGCCAGGCCGATCGCCACATTGGTCTCGGCGCCGGCGGTGCGCTTGTGGAAGCAGGCCACCTGCTCCAGCGGCCCGGGCTGGTCGGCCACCAGCATCAGCATGGCCTCGCCCAGGGTCACGACGTCCAGGCGGGCGCTCATTGGGTAACCTCCGCCTTGCAGGCTGCGGTATTCGCCTTGGGAACGGCCCGGCGGCTCATGCGCAGGCCTCCGCGCTGCGCACCAGGTCCAGCTGCTGGCGCGTGACGGCCAGCAGGTCATCGCCCTGCAGCGGGTACTCGATGGCGCGCGGCACCTGGCGCGGCAGGCCGCGCAGGATGGCGCGCCAGGGCGCGGCCGAGGCCGCCAGCGGCACGGCCGCCCATTGGCCCGGCTGGCGCTGCACGCCTTTGCAGTGCACATAGCGCACACGCGGCGCGCACTGGGCCGCGGCCTGCAGCGGGTCCTCGCCGGTCCAGTGCCAGTTGCCCATGTCGAAGGTCATGCCCAGCGCCAGGCCGGCCGCGCCGGCCTGCTCGAAGAAGGCCTGCAGCGCGGCCAGCGTACCGGCGGCCTCGGTCTGGTCGTTCTCGATCACCAGCTCGACGCGCTCTTCGGCCAGCCGCTGCGCCAGCGCGGGCAGGCTGGGGGCGCTGGCCCGCCCATAGCCGCCTATGGCCATCTTGAGCCGGCCCGCGCCCAGCACCTGGGCCGCGGCCAGGCCGCGCGCCAGCGCGCCCTCATCGAGCGCGCCCTGCCCGTTCCACAGTCCTTCGGGGCTCGAATACACCAGGGACAGGCCGCGCTCGGCCGCCAGCGCGGCGATGGCCGGCAGCTCGGCCTGCGCCTCATTCAGCAGCTCGCCGCGCACCTCGACCCCGTCGGCGCCGGCCTCGGCCGCCAGGGCGGCGAACCAGGCCTGGCCGCGGCGGCGCACTTCGGCCGCGCCGAACGAGGACAGCGAGACCAGCACCTCGGGTCGGCTCGCGCTCACTTGATCGCTCCCGCGCTCAGGAACTGCTGCAGCTCGGGCGTCTTGGGCGTGCCGAAGATCTCGGCGGACGGGCCGGCCTCGTGCACCTTGCCCTGGTGCATGAAGATGGTCTGGTGCGCCATGCGGCGCGCGAATTCCATCTCGTGCGTGACCAGCACCATGGTCATGCCTGAGGCCGCCAGCTGCTCCATCACGCGCAGCACCTCGCGCGTGAGCTCGGGGTCCAGCGCCGAGGTCACCTCGTCGAACAGCATCACCTGGGGCTCCATGGCCAGCGAGCGCGCGATCGCCACGCGCTGCTGCTGGCCGCCGGACAGCTGCTCGGGGTAGGCCTCGCGCTTGTCGAGCAGGCCGACCTGGGACAGCACGCGCTCCACGATGGCGGCGATCTCGTCTTCCGGAAGCTCGCGCACGATGCGCGGCGCCAGGCGGATGTTCTCCTCCACCGTCAGGTGCGGGAACAGGTTGTAGCTCTGGAACACCATGCCCACGTCGCGCCGCAGCTCGCGCACATGGCGGCCGCCGGCGTCGAGCTCGTGGCCGGCCACGCGGATGCTGCCGGCGTTCACGGTTTCCAGGCCGTTGAGGCAGCGCAGCATGGTGCTCTTGCCCGAGCCGCTGCGGCCGATGATGGCCACGACCTGGCCGGGATCTATGTCGAACGAGACGCCCTTGAGGATCTCGTTCTGACCGAAGGACTTGCGAACGTCCTTGACTTCAACGATGGGCATGGAGTTTCCTTTCCATGCGCTTGGCCGCCGTCGACAACGGGAAGCACAGCGCGAAATAGAGGGCCGCCACGACCAGGAACACCTGGAAGGGCTGGAAGGTGGCGTTGTTGATCAGCTGGCCCGAACGGGTGAGCTCGACCACGCCGATGATGGAGGTGATGGAGGTGTTCTTGACCACCTGCACCGAGAAGCCCACCGTGGGCGGCAGCGCCAGGCGCAGGGCCTGCGGCAGCACCACATGGCGCAGCTGCTGCCAGCGCGTCATGGCCAGCGAGCTGCTCGCCTCCCACTGGCCGCGCGGCACGGCCTGTATGCAGCCGCGCCAGATCTCGCCAAGGTAGGCGCTGGCGTAGATGCTCATGGCCAGCGTCGCGGCGACCAGCGGCGAGAGCTTGAGGCCCAGCAGCGACAGGCCGTAGTAGCTGAGGAACAGCACGATCAGCACCGGCGTGCCCTGCACCAGCTGGATGTAGGCTGCGGTCAGCGTGCGCAGCGCGCCGCTGCGCGCGGTGCGGCCCAGCGCCACCGCGAAGCCGGCCAGGCCGCCGCAGGCGAAGGCCAGCAGAGAGACCAGCACGGTCCAGCGCGCCGCGGCCAGCAGCAGGACCACATGGGACAGAGAGAATTCGCTGATCATGAGGCTTCTCCAGGGACCAGGCGCGACGCGGGGACGGTGCGGCGCGGCAGATGCTTCAGCAGCTCGACCTGGCGCTTGCGGCGGAACACGAACAGGCCGATGAGGAAGAAGGCGCCGCGCAGCAGCAGGGCCAGCGCGATGTAGAGCACCATGACCACCAGGTAGGACTCGAAAGTGCGGAAGGTCTGCGAGTCGATCACGCTGGCGATCGCCGTCAGCTCCTCGACCGAGATGGTCGAGACCACGCTGGAGGTCAGCATCATCAGCGTGAACTGGCTGGCCAGGGCCGGGTAGACCTTCTCGAAGGCCGGCACCAACACCACATGGCGTATGGTCTGCCAGCGCGTCATGGCCAGGGCCGCGGCGGCCTCGATCTGCGTGCGGTGGATGCTCTGCACCCCGGCGCGGATGATCTCGGTGGCGTAGGCGCCGAGGTTCACCGTCATCGCGATCAGCGCCGCGGCCACGGCGTCGATCTGCAGGCCCACCGTGGGCAGGCCGAAGAAGATGATGAACAGCTGGACCAGGAAGGGCGTGTTGCGTATCGCCTCCACGTAGGCGGCGACGCCGCGCCGCAGCGCGGGCCCGCCGTAGCTGGCCGCGATGGCACCTGCGGTGCCGACCAGGGTGCCCAGCGCGATCGCGGCGAAGCTGAGCTCCAGCGTCATCAGCGCGCCCTGGGCGAAGCGGTCCGCATGCGCGAGCATCGGTCCGAAGTCGAGTTGGTAGGCCACGGTGGGGCTCCGATGCGCGGGACTCAGAACACCGGCAGCTCGGGCAGCGGGTTGCCGGTCCACTTGCGCGCGATGGCGTCGAGCTCGCCGTTGAGCTTGACGTAGTAGATGGTGTTGTTGAGCCACTGGTGCAGCTCGTGCGCGTCCTTGCGCGTGGTCATGGCATTGGGCTGGAGGGAGAACGCGAACTTGGCGTCGTACTTGCCGTTGCCGCGCGCCTTCATGATCTCGCGGCCTATGGTGTTGGGCAGGGCCACGGCGTCGACCTGGTTGCTGATAAGGGCCTGGGCCGAGGTGGCGTCGTCCTCGAAGCGCACGATGTTCGTGCCGGGCAGGGCCAGGCGGGTCAGGGCCGCGTCCTGCGTGGTGCCGCGCGTGACGCCGACCTTCTTCCTGGCCAGGTCCTGCAGCTTGCCGTACTTTGCGGCCGCGGGCGCGAAGATCGAGAGCTCGAAGGCGCTGTAGGGCATGGTGAACATCACGGCGCGGGCGCGCTCGGGCGTGGGCGCCAGGGTGGCGACCAGGAAGTCGACCTTGCCCGACTCCAGCGCCGGAATGCGCGCGGGCGAGGTCAGCGGCACCAGCTCGGCCGGCACGCCCAGGTACTTGGCGATCAGGTTGGCGACGTCGACGTCGTAGCCGGCCGGGTTGCCGCTGGCGTCGGTGGTGCCGAAGGGCGGCGCGCCGGACACCACGCCGATCGTGACCTTGCCCTTCTTGACGATCTCGGCGGTGGACTGGGCCTGGGCGGCGGCGGTGGCCGTGGCCAGGGCCAGCAGCAGGGCGAAGGGGCGCAGCAGGCGCTGCAGGGTGGCGGACTTGATCACGGGTGACTCCTCGGAAAAGGTGGATGGGGCCGGAAGGCCCGGCTTCTGTCTGGCGGCATTGCCAGGCCTGAAACCGGTTTCTTGATTCTAAGAAACCGGTTTCAAAGCGCGATCAGTGAAAACCCTAGGCCGGGCGCAAACCCGAAAAAGGAGAGCCGGAGATCAGGGCCGGGAGGAGCCGCGCACGACCAGGCGGCCGGGCAGCAGGATCTGGCGTGCCGCCAGGTCCTGGCCCTCGATGCGCTCGATCAGGCAGCGCGCGGCCAGGCGGCCGATGTCGTCGGTGGGCTGGGCGATGGCGCTCAGGCCTGGCCCCACCAGTGGCGCCCAGTCGGGGTCGTCGAAGCCGACCAGGCCCAGGTCGCGGCCCAGGGTCCAGCCCAGTCGGGCTGCGGCGGCGGCGACGCGCAGCGTGGTCACGGCGTTGGCCGAGAGCACGGCCGGCCGCGCCTGGCCGGCCTGGCGCTGGAGGGCGCGCAGCGCGGCGTCGAGTGCCGCCTCGTCGACGCCGTCGCTCTCGAACACCGCGCCGGCACGGGCCGGCTGCGCCTCGGCCAGGCAGGCGCGGAAGGCGGCCGCGCGCTCCTCGCGCGAGCTCACGCCCTGCATGGGCTCGGTGACGAACAGCAGCGGCCCGTAGCCGGCCTCGGCCAGGTGGCCGGCGGCCAGGCGCACGGCGGCCGCGTTGTCCAGGCCCACCAGGTCCAGCTGCGCGTCGCCAAGCCGGCGGTCGATCAGCACCACGGGCCGGCCGCGCTGGGCCGCGGACTCGAGGGCTCCGGCGTCCTGGCCCAGGGTGTGGAGGATGAAGCCCTCGACCTGGTAGGACGAGAGCGCCTGGATGGCCTCGCGCTCGCGCCAGTCGTCGTTGCCGAGGTTGAACAGCATGACCATGTAGCCGGCGTCGCGGCAGGCCTTCTCGGCGCCGCGCAGCACGGCCACGGAGAAGGGGTTGGCGACGTCGGCGACGACCAGGCCGATCAGGCGCGAGCGCCCGCGCTTGAGCGCCTGGGCCATGGGGCTGGGCGCGTAGCCCAGCCGGTCGATCGCGGCCTGCACGCGCTCGGCGATCTCGCGCGTGAGCAGCTCGGCGCGGCGGTTGAGCACGCGCGAGACCGTGGCCTTGGACACCCCGGCGGCGCGCGCCACGTCGTCGATGGTGATGCGCGCCGGCACGGCGGCGCCGGCGGGCTTGGCGGGAGGGACAGGCGGGCGGCTCATGAGGCCCGCACTGTACCGCAAGCGGAAACCAGTTTCAGGCCCGGCTCGCCCGCGCCGTCACGTTCTGGCCAGCACCGGCGCCAGCGCGCGCCCGGTGTGCGTGCCCAGGCGCACCACCTCCTCGGGCGGCGCCGCGGCGACGATGCGCCCGCCGGCCTGGCCACCCTCGGGGCCGAGGTCTATGATCCAGTCGGCCTCGGCGATCACGTCCAGGTCATGCTCGATCACCACCACGCTGTGGCCGCCGTCGACCAGGCGGTGCAGCACGCGGATCAGCTTGTCCACGTCGGCCATGTGCAGGCCCACCGTGGGCTCGTCGAGCACGTAGAGCGTGTGCGGGGCCTTGTTGCCGCGGCGCGTGACGTCGTCGCGCACCTTGGTCAGCTCGGTCACCAGCTTGATGCGCTGCGCCTCGCCGCCCGACAACGTGGGCGAGGGCTGGCCCAGCGTGAGGTAGCCCAGGCCCACGTCCTTGAGCAGCTGCAGCGGGTGGCTGATGTTGGGCATGGCGGCAAAGAACGCCACCGCCTCGTCCACCTCCATCTGCAGCACCTCGCCTATGCTCTTGCCGCGCCAGGTCACGGCCAGGGTCTCGGGGTTGAAGCGCGCGCCGTGGCAGGCCTCGCAGGGCACTTTCACATCGGGCAGGAAGCTCATCTCTATGGTGCGCACGCCCTGGCCTTCGCAGCTGTGGCAGCGGCCCTCGCCGGTGTTGAACGAGAAGCGCCCGGCCGCGTAGCCGCGCGCCTTGGCCTCCAGGGTCTCGGCGAACAGCTTGCGTATGGTGTCCCAGAAGCCGATGTAGGTGGCGGGGCAGCTGCGCGGCGTCTTGCCGATCGGCGTCTGGTCGACCTCGAGCACGCGGTCCACGCCCTCGAAGCCCTTGAGACCGGTGCAGCCAACCAAAGCTGGAGCCTTGCCCGCGTCCATGGCCTCGCGCCCGGCCTTGGTGGCGCGCTGCGCGACCCAGGCCTGCACGTTGGCCAGCAGCACGTCGCGCGCCAGCGTGGACTTGCCCGAGCCCGACACGCCGCTCACGGCCACCAGGCGCTTGAGCGGCAGCGCCAGCTCGACCTGCTGCAGGTTGTGCAGATGGGCGCCGAGTACGCTGAGCCACTTGAGCTCGGCCCCCTCCTCCTCCGCCCCGGCCACGGGCCGCCGCGGCTGCAGCGGGTGCTTCATCGCGTGCAGCAGGTAGCGGCCGGTGACCGAGTCGGCCGTGCCGGTCAGGTCGCTGGCCTGGCCCTGGGCGACCAGGCGGCCGCCGCGCTTGCCGGCGCTGGGGCCGATGTCGATGATGTGGTCGGCGCGGCGTATGGTGTCCTCGTCGTGCTCGACCACCACCAGGGTGTTGCCCTTGTCGCCGAGCTTGTGCAGGGCGTCGAGCAGGATCTGGTTGTCGCGCGCGTGCAGGCCTATGGTGGGCTCGTCGAGCACGTAGCACACGCCCTGCAGGTTGCTGCCGAGCTGGGCCGCGAGGCGGATGCGCTGGGCCTCGCCGCCCGACAAGGTGGGCGCGCCGCGGTCCAGCGTCAGGTAGCCCAGGCCCACTTCCTCGAGAAAACTCAGGCGGCTCCTGATCTCGGGCACCAGGTCGCGCGCGATGCCGGCCTCGCGCCCCGAGAGCGCCAGGGTCTCGACCCAGCGCCGGACCTCGCTCACGGCCAGGCGCGCGATGTCGGCGATGCCCACGCCGCTGAACTTCACGGCGCGCGCCGTGGCGTTCAGGCGCGTGCCTGCGCAAGCCGGGCAGGCGGTGTCCACGACATCCTCCACCTCGGGCTCGGCGAAGCTGCGCTCGCGGCCCTTCTGGTCGTCGGCCTGCACCGAGTCGTCGAAGGCCTTGCGCTGGGCCGAAGTGAGCTTGACGCCCGTGCCCACGCAGTCGGGGCACCAGCCATGCTTGCTGTTGTAGGAGAACAGGCGCGGGTCGAGCTCGGCGTAGGAGGTGGCGCAGACCGGGCAGGCGCGCTTGGTCGAGAACACCTCGCAGCGGCCTATGCCGGCCGTGGCGACGCCGGCCATCATGGCCGCGCGCAGGCCGTCGAGCTGGCTCAGCACATGGACCACGCCCTTGCCGTGCTCCAGCGCCAGCGCCAGCTTCTCGCGCAGCAGGGCCTCGTTCTCGGGCGCCACGTCCAGGCTGGCCACCGGCAGCTCGATGGTGTGCTCCTTGAAGCGGTCGATGCGCGGGAACTTCGTTGTAGGCAGGAACTCGCCGTCCACGCGCAGATGGGTGTAGCCGCGCGGGCGGGCCCAGTCGGCGAGCTCGGTGTAGACGCCCTTGCGGTTCACCACCAGCGGCGCCAGCAGGCCGATGTGCTGGCCGCGGAAGTTCTTCATCAGCTGGGCCGCGATGCTGTCGGGCGTCTGCGGCTGCACCGCCGCGCCATCGTGCACGCAGTGCTGCACGCCGAGCTTGACGTAGAGCAGCCGCAGGAAATGCCAGACCTCGGTGGTCGTGCCCACCGTGCTCTTGCGCCCGCCGCGCGACAGGCGCTGCTCGATCGCCACCGTGGGCGGGATGCCGTAGACCGCGTCGACCTCGGGCCGGCCGGCCGGCTGCACGATGCTGCGCGCGTAGGCGTTCAGGCTCTCGAGGTAGCGGCGCTGGCCCTCGTTGAACAGGATGTCGAAGGCCAGGGTGGACTTGCCCGAGCCGCTGACGCCGGTGATCACGTTGAACTTGCCGCGCGGGATGTCCACCGTGAGGTTCTTGAGGTTGTGCTCCTTGGCGTTGACGATCTGTATGACCCCCTCCCCCGCTGGGGGAGGGTTGGGGTGGGGGCCCGCCCC